>JANMYI010000363.1:0-1546 GCA_031381955.1 Burkholderiales bacterium | reverse complement strand
CCGACACGCCGATCTGCTGTTCGAGTTGGTGAGTCGGCGCTACCAGAACAAGAGCACGGTGCTCACCACCAACCGGGCCTTCGCCGACTGGGGCGAGGTCTTCCCCAACGCGGCCTGCGTGGTGTCGTTGATCGACCGGCTGATGCACCGTGCCGAGGTGGTGCGCATCGACGGCGACTCCTACCGTGCCAAGGAAGCGCAGGAGCGCGAGGCGCAGCGCATGGCTGCGCGCTCGGGCAAGGCAACGCCAGCGCGATCCCGCAAGGCCGCCACATGAGCGCATCGCCATCGCCATCGACGACAACGCAAGCTGCGGCGGTCGTGCCCAAGCACTGGACGCCCGAGCAAGCATTGGCCGTCGCCGAATGCCTGCAAGCCATGCGCCAAGCACTGTGGGCCATCTACGGGCCGCAGATGCAGCAGGCCTGGCGCGAACAACTCATGCCTGACCAGGAGCCGGAAGAGTTCGATCCAGACGAGCCGTTCTGACCACCTGCATCGACCACCCACCCAACCCCACCACCTCAGGGCATGCACGCAGGCCCTGATGCCATTGGGCCGCGGCCACATCACCGCAAGTCCATGCACGCATCCAAATCCGCCAGCTCGCAAGCGAATAGAGGCGCATTTACATCAGCGCCAACAGGATGGCCCTGCGCACCACGGTTTCCAGCGACCCCGCCGCGATCGCCTGCTTCAGCGCTTCGTTGATGAGGGTCTGGTAACCGCGGCCGCCCGCCTTGGCCTTGAAGTGCTCGATTACCGCGCCGTCTAGGAACAAAAAAGCCTGCTGTGACGCAGGCTTACGAGGTGACTTTATATTTCAGTGGACTGTGTTGGAACTCGTGTTATTTTCCAATGCAAAACCGGCTGAAGATTTCACCCAGCAGCTCATCGGCGCTCACCGCGCCGGTGATGCGCCCCAGCGCAGCGTGGGCCAGGCGCAGTTCTTCGGCCAGCAGGTCGAGCGTGGCTGTGCCGAGGTGGCCGGCGGCCTGCTCAAGGTGGGTGCTCGATTCCAACAACGCTTGCACATGCCGCGCGCGCGCGATGAAGCCGCTTTCTCCCGCGCCTTGCCAGCCGCTGCGCGCCAGCAGGGCCTGGCGCAGCTCGGGCAGCCCGGCGCCGTGGCGCGCCGAAATGGCCAGGCCACCGGCCGGCGCGCTCGCACCCAGGTCGGCCTTGTTGTGGACATCCAGCGCCTCGCTGCCCACAGCCAGGTGGGCGCGCAAGCGGCTGGCAATTTGATCTTCGGCCGCGCGATAGGCGACATCGCCTTGCCGGGAAAGGTCGTGCAGGAAGATCACCACATCGGCCTGCGCAATGGCTTCCCAGCTGCGCGCCATGCCGATGCGTTCGATCTCGTCAGCCGCGCCATCTTGCCAACGCAACCCGGCCGTGTCGATGATGTGCAGCGGCACGCCGTCGATCTGGATGCTTTGCGCGATGCGGTCGCGCGTGGTGCCGGCAATGGGGGTGACGATGGCCAGTTCGGCGCCGGCCAGCGCGTTGAGCAGAGAGCTCTTGCCCACGTTGGGCTGGCCAG
>JANMYI010000436.1:0-1980 GCA_031381955.1 Burkholderiales bacterium | reverse complement strand
TGATTCTGTTCAACGCGCAAGCTGAATCGGTGCAGCGCGAACACAGCCTGCAGCGCATGGCCCATGCCATGGGCCTGAGCAGTTGCGACGCCGCGGGCCACGCCGTGGCCGATGCCGTGCGCGGCATGAGCACGCGCCTGGGCTTGCCGGCCGGTCTGGCGGCGATGGGCGTGCAGGCCAGCCAATTCGAGCGCGTCATTGACGGCGCGCTGGCCGACCATTGCCATAAAACCAACCCTCGAACCGCCACGCGCGATGACTACCGCGCCATGCTCGAAGCATCGTTGTAGCCTGCCCCGAAGAAGGATCAAGCATGTTCAAAACCTGGCGCGGAGCCACGCTCGTGCTGGCCAGCACCTGGCTGCTGTGGGCCTGTGCCGCACCCGGCACGGCTGAATCACCTGAAGCCACCCTGGCGCCCAACGCCAACCTGGTGGCACAGGGCATTCCGGCCATTCCCATGAGCCTGGTGCGCAAGGTGGAGCGCTACACCGACTTTCGCGGCCATGCCTTTGTCGACTGGCACCCCACGCGCAGCGGGATGCTGGTCTCGCACCGCGGCGCAGGCGGCAGCGTGACGCAAATCTACCGGCTGACCAAACCGCTGGCTCAACCGGAAGCGCTCACCGAAGGCGGTGACGCCGTGCGCAGCGCCAGCTACGAGCCGCGCGACGGCCGCTACATCGTCTTCACGCGCAGCAGTGGCGGTGATGAAGCCAACCAGTTGTACCGGCTCGACCTGCCCGGCCGCCAAGCCACGCTGCTCACCGATCCACACGAAGCGCACAGCATGGTGGGATGGGTGCGGGGCACATCACAACTCCTGTACACCTCGGTGCCGCTGGACCGCACGGCACAGGGCGGCACGCGCGCCGCCATCAGCACCACGCTCAGCCTGATCGACCCGCTCAACCCGCAAGCCAGCCGCCGCGTATTGGCCACCCTGCCCGGCCCCGGCTGGTTCGGCGGTGGTGTGTCGCAAGACGGCCGCCATGCCGCATTGGTGAACTACCGCTCGGCCGCCGAGTCGCACATCTGGCTGGTGGATTTGGCCAGCGGCGAACGCCGCCAGCTCCTGCCCGCGGCGGGCGAGTTGCTCAAGGCGTCGCACTTTTCGGCCGGCTTCTCGGCCGACGGTAAACAGCTCTATGTGGTGAGCGACCGGGCCAGCGAGTTCCGCGAGCTGATGGCGCTCGACCTGGCCGGCGGCGCGCTGCAACGCATCAGCGCACACATTCCGTGGGACGTGAGCGGCGGCGCGGTGTCGCACGATGCGCGTTGGCTGGCCACCCAGGTGAACAACGACGGGCGCGAAGAGATCCACCTCTTCGATGCGCGCAGCCTGCAAGCGATGCCACCGCCAGCGGTGCCGGCAGGGCGCATCGGCAGCATGGCGTTTCATCGCACGCAGCACCTGCTGGCCTATTCGCTCGACAGCGCGCGCGGCCCCAGCCAGCTGCACGTCTTCGACCCGGCCAGCGGGCGCAGCCAAGCGTGGACGCAGACCAGCGCGCCCCGTGGCATCGACCCGGCGCAGTTCGCCGAGCAGACCGTGGTGCGCTGGCCGAGCTTCGATGGCCGCACCATCTCGGGCCTGCTGTCAACGCCCCCGGCCCGCTTCAGTGGCAAGCGGCCCGTCATCATCAACATCCACGGCGGCCCGGAAGGGCAGGCGCAGATGGGTTTCAACGGCCGCTGGAACTACTTTGTGCAAGAACTGGGCATTGCCTTGATCGAGCCCAACGTGCGCGGCTCGGCCGGTTACGGCAAGACCTTTTTGAGCCTGGACGACGGCGTCAAGCGTGAAGATTCGGTCAAGGACATCAGCGCCTTGCTCGACTGGATCGCCACCCAGCCGGGGCTGGATGCCTCGCGCGTGCTGGTGGCCGGCGGCAGCTACGGCGGCTACATGGCGCTGGCCGTGAGCGTGCACGAAAGCGCGCGCATCGCCGGCGGTGTTTCGGTGGTGGGCATCTCGAA
>JANMYI010000402.1:0-3174 GCA_031381955.1 Burkholderiales bacterium | reverse complement strand
TGCTGGTGCTGCTGGCGGTGCTGGCGACCAATGTGTGATCAACCGGATGCACGGCTACGAGAAGGAAGGCCAGCGCTTCGACGCCGCGCGCTGGTGGCGCGCGCTGTGGGACGCGCGCTTCGCGTTGGCCATTCCATTGGTCATCCTGGGTGGCATCTACACCGGCGTGTTCACGCCCACCGAATCGGCCGCGGTGGCGGTGTCGGTGGCCGTGGTCACGGGCCTGGTGCAAAAGCGCATGGTGTTGGCTGACTTCCCGGCCATGCTTGGCACCTCGGCGCGAGTGTGCGGGGTGGTGCTGCCCATCATCGCGGTGGCGTTGCTGTTTTCACAGGCGCTCACGGTGCTGGATGTACCGCAGAACTTTGTGGCCTGGGTGATGTCGTTCGGCACCGGCCACACCGCCATCGTGCTGCTGCTGTTGGCGATCTGGATTGTCGCCGGCATGTTCATGGAAACCGGGCCCAACATCGTGGTCTTCGGCCCGCTGCTGTGGCCCCTGGCCAAGGCCGTGGGCATGGAGCAGGTGCACTTTTGCATCTTCATGATCACCACCCTGGGCCTGGGTTTCATCACGCCGCCGTTCGGCCTGAACCTGTTCGTGATGTCGGGCCTGACCCGCACGCCCGTGGCCACCATTGCCTGGTACGCCCTGCCCTTCGCGCTGGTGATGGTGGGCGTGTCGGCCTTGATCGGTTTTGTCCCCTCCATCTCGATGTTTGCAGTATCCCGCTAACGTTTCCAATTAGCCACCATGACCATCACCTACTTGAAGCGGGCCAGCAAGACGCCCGAGACCGAAACCGCCGCGGCGCAGCGCGTGGTGCACGACATGCTGGCCGCGATTCAAAACGGTGGCGAGCAGGCGGTGCGCGACTACGCCCGCACGCTCGACCACTGGCAGGGCGACATCGTGATGACGCCGGCCCAAATTGACGCCGCGCTGCGCGAGGTGCCCGCCGGCGTCAAGCGCGACATCGACTTCGCGGTGCGCCAGGTGCACGACTTCGCTTGCGCGCAGCGCGGTTCACTCGCCGAGTTTTCCGTCACGTTGCACCCTGGCGTCACCGCCGGCCAGCGCGTGGTGCCGGTGAACGTGGTGGGCTGCTACGCGCCGGCCGGGCGCTATGCCCACATCGCCTCGGCTTACATGACGGTGGCCACCGCCAAGGCCGCGGGCGTGGGTACCATCGTGGCCTGCTCGTCACCCTTTCGCGGCGGTGGCATGCACCCGCATGTTTTGTATGCCTTCCAGGCCGCGGGGGCCGACGTGATCCTCACCCTGGGCGGCGTGCAAGCCATCGCCACGCTGGCTTATGGACTGTTTACCGGCCAGCCGGCCGATGTGGTGGTGGGCCCGGGCAACAAGTTCGTGGCCGAGGCCAAGCGCGCCTTGTTCGGCCAGGTCGGCTTCGATGTCTTTGCCGGCCCGTCCGAAGTGGCGGTGATTGCCGACGAAACGGCCGATGCCACCATGGTGGCCAGCGACCTGGTGGGCCAGGCCGAGCATGGCCATGAATCGCCTGCCTGGTTGTTCACCACCTCGCACGCCTTGGCGCAGGACGTGATGGCGCGCATGCCGGGTTTGATCAATACCCTGCCGCCCACGGCGCGCGACGCCGCGGGTGCGGCCTGGCGTGACTATGGCGAGGTCATCGTGTGCAGCACGCGCGATGAAGTGGCGCAGGTGTCAGACCGCCACGCCAGCGAACACCTCGAAGTGCATGCGCAAGATCTGGACTGGTGGTTGCAGCGCCTCACCTGCTACGGCTCGCTGTTCCTGGGCGAGGAAACCACCGTGGCCTTTGGCGACAAGGCCAGCGGCCCGAACCATGTGCTGCCCACCAAGGGCGCGGCACGCTATTCGGGCGGCCTGAGCGTGCACAAGTTCATGAAGACGCTGACCTGGCAGCGCATGAACCGCGCCGCCACGCGCGAGATCGGTGAAGTCACGGCACGCATTTCGCGGTTAGAGGGCATGGAAGCGCATGCCCGCACCGCCGATGACCGCTTGGCCAAGTATTTCCCCGGCGAGGCCTTCGACCTGGGTGAGCCGGTGAAAGTGTGAACGCCTTCATCCACGAGCTGTTCTCGCTGCACGGCAAGCGTGCGGTGGTGACGGGCGGCAACGCCGGCATCGGCCTGGCCATGGCCACCGCGCTGGGGCGGGCCGGCGCCGCGCTGCTGCTGGTGGCGCGGCGCGATGCGCAATTGCAAGCCGCCGCCGCCAACCTGCGCGCCGAAGGCATTGAAGCCGACACGCTAACGCAAGACTTGAGCCACAGCGAAACGCTGCCTGCGGCGGGTGCGGCCATCGCGCAGCGCGCGGGCACGGTGGACATTCTGGTCAACGCCGCGGGCATCAACCTGCGCCAGCCCTTCGCTGAAGTCACCCCCGCAAGCTGGAACCAGCAACTCACCCTGCACCTGGGCGCGCCGTTCTTTCTGACCCAAGCCCTGGCCCCCGGCATGGCGGCGCGCGGCGCCGGCCGCATCATCAACATCGCTTCACTGCAATCAACCCGGGCGTTTTCCCACAGCGCCCCTTACGGCGCGGGCAAGGGCGGCGTGGTGCAGCTCACGCGCGCCATCGCGCAAGCCTGGTCGGCGCAGGGCGTCACCTGCAACGCCATCGGCCCGGGCTTCTTTCCCACCGACCTCACCGCCCCGGTGTTTGCCGACCCCGCGCTGGCGGCCTTTCATGCCGGGCGCACGGCCATCGGCCGCAACGGCGCATTGAACGACTTGTTTGGCGCCACCGTTTTTCTGGCCAGCGCGGCCAGTGCCTACATCACCGGCCAAACGCTGATGGTCGACGGCGGCTACACCGCTCTATGAAGGGTCCACCCAGCATGCAAGCCCTGGTCTACACCGCCCCCAACGAAGTGCAACTGCAAGATCGGCCCGAGCCTGACATGGCGGCGCAGGAAGTGCTGCTGCGCATTGATGCCGCGGGTATTTGCGGCTCTGACATGCATGCCTATCACGGCCACGACCCGCGGCGCCAACCCGGCCTGGTGCTGGGCCACGAATTCGCCGCCACGGTGCTTGAATCACGCTCGCCGCTGTGGCAGGCCGGCCAGCGCGTCACCGGCAACCCCTTGATCACCTGTGGCCGCTGCGACTACTGCCTGCAAGGCCGCGACAACCTGTGCAGCCGCCGCAGCATGGTGG
>JANMYI010000390.1:0-2237 GCA_031381955.1 Burkholderiales bacterium | reverse complement strand
TGACCTTGCCCCTGTTCGACGTACTCCATAGCCACTCGATTACGCGGCTTTGTCCTGCTGGGCCGCGTGCCAGGTCTTCTCAAACTCCATCGGGCTGACGTAGCCCAATGTGCTGTGAAGTCTACGGTGGTTGTAGAACGTCAACCAGTCGATGATCTCGTCCATTGCGTCGCGCTGGGTTGCGAAGGTCTTGCCGTATAGGCGACCCACTTTGAGGCGGCCCCAGAGGCTTTCGGTCGGCGCGTTGTCCCAGCAGTTGCCCTTGCGGCTCATCGACGACTTCATGCCGTAGCCCTTGAGCGCGTCTTGGAAGTCATTGCCGCAGTACTGGCTACCCCGGTCAGAGTGGAAGATCAATCCGGGCTCTGGCTGCCGCCTGAACCATGCCATGCGCAAGGCGTCAACGACCAGGCTGGCCTGCATGTGAGGCTGCATGCTCCAGCCCACGACCTGGCGGCTGAACAGATCAATCACCGCGACCAGGAACAGCCAACCTTCACCGGTGGCGATGTAGGTGATGTCGCTGGTCCACACCCTATCTGGCTTGTCCACCGTGAACTCACGGTTCAGCAAGTTTGGCGCGATGGGAAGCTTGTGTTTGCTGTCGGTGGTGACCACGAACTTTCTCTTGCCTCGCGCCTTGATGCCGTGACTCTTCATGGTCCGTTGCACCCGTTCCTTGCCAACACGAATGCCTCGGCCCAGCAGCTCTTTCCACATGCGTGGCCAGCCGTATTCGCCCTTGACTTCCGCGTGGATGGCGCGAATGTGAGCCAGCAGCGCCTCGTCGCCAATTCGCCTTCCCGGCTTGCTGGGTCGGGCCTCTGCCAGCCGGCGCCGATGCTCGAAGTAGCCACTGGTGCTGACCTCCAGCACCTCGCAAGTCAGCGTTGTCGGCCAAGTCGCTTTGTGACGTGCGATCCAGGCGTACTTCACAGCGAATCCTTCGCGAAGTACGCCGTCGCTTTTTTTAAAATATCTCGCTCCATCTTGACCCGCGCCAGCTCGGCACGCAGTCGCGCCAGCTCCATCTGTTCAGCGCTCACGGGCTTGTCACCCGCCCCTCGGAGCTCACCCTTTTCGCTCAGGCGAACCCAGTTCCCAAGCGTCTGCTTTGGCATGCCAAGCACCTTGGCCGTGACCCCCACGTCCTGCCCCCCTTTTACAAGCCGAACTGCTTCGAGCTTGAACTCCAGGGTGTATCGGGCGCGATGCCCCGTATCGTTTCCCTTGCCCATCATCACTTCTCCGTTTGCTGAATTTGAACATCAGCTACGGAGTACGTTTTTCGGGGACAAGGTCAATTCGGGCGCAGCCGCCAAGGGAAAAGCCCTGGAGATGGGCATGTCCGCCAAGGACCTCCACGCAGGGAAGGAACTGGTCCGGAAGTGGAAGCCTGGGACAAGCTTTGTCGATGTCGCCGGAAGCGGCGCAAGTGTTTAACGCGCGGCAAATCGCTTCCGACCAATGATCGGTGAACGCCCGGTACAGCCCCGCCTGGGCCTGCAGGCCCAGGCGGCTCATGAGGCGCGCAGTGGATCACGGCGTGTCCGCACTCGCCCTGCGCGGGCTTGGACAGCCGAATTCAGTAGAGGCCCTGAGCGCGTAGAAAACATAACTTTCGATAGATGCCGTCGCCGGCACACAGAACTACATTGCCCACAGGTGCGCAATCGCACCGGGGCCGTTGCCAGGGCACGGCAATTGGGGCTGCTGAAGTAGTGAGAGACAGGCTGAGTGCCTCAACGACAAGGACCCTTCGTGACGAATCCTTCGCCCATCACACAGCGCATCGGCTTGGCCGCCGGCGCCGTCGCCGCTGCCTTGTCAATCGCCGGCTGCGCCAGCATCGGCATGGCGCCCTCCGCACCGGACCTGCAATCGCGCGTCAAGCCGATGCTCATGATCGACGGCCTGAAGTTCAAGGATCTCAACGCCAACAGCAAACTCGACGCCTACGAGGACTGGCGGTTGCCGATTGACCGCCGCGTCGAGAACCTTGTTGCGCAGATGACGCTGCAGGAGAGAGCCGGCCTGATGCTGATCCAGACGCTCAACGGCGGTTGTGGCGGCGCCTTGCAGCCCAACGCGGCCGCCTTTGTCAACCAGCAGCAGATGCACCGTTTCATCATCCGCAACGTGGTCAACGCGCAGGGCACTTGCGGCACAGATGCCGGCATCCGCGCCGGCTCGCAACTCACGCCGCAGCAGGCCGCCCGGTTCACCAACGGCGTGCA
>JANMYI010000346.1:0-3645 GCA_031381955.1 Burkholderiales bacterium | reverse complement strand
GGTCAAGATCGTCGCGCTGCTGCTGCCGCTGATGGGCTGCGTGGCCTACCTCACGCTGTGGGAACGCAAGGGCATCGGCTTCACCCAGTTGCGCCCCGGCCCGAATCGCGTCGGCCCGTTCGGCCTGCTCACCCCGATTGCTGATGCGGTGAAGCTGATCTTCAAAGAGATCATCCGCCCCACGGCCGCGAACAAGCCGCTGTTCTTCCTCGGCCCTGTCATGACCATCATGCCGGCCCTGGTAGCCTGGGTGGTGGTGCCGTTTGGGCCGGAAGTGGCGTTGGCCAACGTCAACGCCGGGCTGCTGTTCCTCATGGCCATCACCTCGTTGGAGGTCTACGGCGTCATCATCGCCGGCTGGGCCTCGAACTCGAAGTACGCCTTTCTCGGCGCGCTGCGTGCGTCCGCTCAAATGGTGAGTTATGAAATCGCCATGGGCTTCGCGCTGGTGGTGGTGCTGATGGTCTCGGGCAGCATGAACATGACCGAGATCGTGCTGGTGCAGGACAAGGGCTACTTCGCCAGCAAGGGGCTGAATTTCCTGTCGTGGAACTGGCTGCCGCTGCTGCCGATCTTCATGGTCTATTTCATCGCCGGCCTGGCTGAGACCAACCGCCACCCGTTCGACGTGGTGGAAGGCGAATCAGAGATCGTGGCCGGCCACATGATCGAATATTCAGGCATGTCATTCGCCATGTTCTTCCTGGCCGAATACGCGAACATGATTTTGGTGTCGACCCTGGCCGTGATCATGTTCCTGGGCGGCTGGCTGCCGCCGGTGGACAGCGCGTTGTTCAACTGGATCCCGGGCTGGATTTGGCTCGCGCTGAAGGTCTTCGTCGTCGTCACCATGTTTCTGTGGGTGCGCTCCACCTTCCCGCGCTACCGCTACGACCAGATCATGCGCCTGGGCTGGAAGATCTTCATCCCGGTCACCCTGGTGTGGCTGGTGGTGGTGGGGTTGTGGATTCAGTCGCCGTGGAACATCTGGACATAACATGAGCGCCACCGCCGTCAAGGAATTCCTCTCCAGCTTCCTGTTATTGGAGCTGTTCAAGGGCATGCGCGTCACGGGCAAGTACTTCTTCGCGCGCAAGATCACGGTGCAGTTCCCGGAAGAAAAAACACCGCTGAGCCCGCGTTTTCGCGGCCTGCATGCGCTGCGCCGTTATGAAAACGGTGAAGAGCGCTGCATCGCCTGCAAGCTGTGCGAAGCGGTGTGCCCGGCGCTGGCCATCACGATCGAAAGCGACCAGCGCGACGACGGCTCACGCCGCACCACGCGCTACGACATTGATTTGACGAAGTGCATCTTCTGCGGCTTTTGCGAAGAGAGCTGCCCGGTCGACTCCATCGTTGAAACCCACATCTTCGAATATCACGGCGAAAAGCGCGGCGACCTGTACTTCACCAAAGACATGCTGCTGGCCGTGGGCGACCGCTACGAAGCCGAGATTGCCGAACGCCGGGCTGCCGATGCCAAGTACCGATGATCCGGCCGCGATGAAACAACCCCCACGTCGCTTCGCTCCTGCCGAGCGGCATGCATGCCGCTCGGCCTTCGCAGGCACAAACCAGTCCGCAGGGACTGGATTGTGTCCGGGCTCACCCCCCCGACGGTACGCTCAGCGCTTTCGGGCGGCCGGGCGCCACTGACATGAACCCCACCACCGCCTTGTTCTACGTCTTCGCTGCCGTGCTGTTGTTCGCGGCCTTCAAGGTCATCACCGCGCGCAGCACGGTGCATTCGGCGCTGTACCTGGTGCTGGCTTTCGGCAACGCCGCCGCGGTGTGGTTGCTGCTCCGCGCCGAGTTCCTGGGCAACGCCCTGGAGCTGGTCTACGTGGGCGCTGTGATGGTGCGGTTCCTGTTCGTGGTGATGATGTTGGATGTGGACACCGACGCGCTGCGCGCCGGGTTCTGGCGCCACTTTCCCCAAGCTGCTTTGGTGGGCGTGTTGATCGCGCTTGAAATGGCCGTGGTGCTGATGCCGGGCTTTCGGCTCACCGACGCGCCGGTGCCAGACGCCGCCGCGGTGCAGATGGGCAACACGAAGCTGCTGGGCATCGCCCTGTACACCCAATACCTCTATCCCTTGCAGGTGGCCGCGGTGCTGCTGCTGGTGGCCATCATCGCGGCCATCGCGCTCACACTGCGCGCACGCAAAGACAGCAAGCATCTCGATGCCGGCGAGCAGGTGAAGGCGAAGAAGGCTGACCGGCTGCGCATCGTGAAGATGGCGGCGGTGATCGATGCACCTTCCATCCCCAAGACTGAGGCCAAGCCATGACGCTCGGCCCCTTGACCCTCGGCCACTTCCTCGCCTTGGGCGGCATGTTGTTCGCCCTGTCGGTGGTGGGCATCTTCCTGAACCGGCGCAACCTCATCGTGCTGCTCATGGCCATCGAGCTGATGCTGCTGGCCGTGAACCTGAACTTCGTCGCCTTCTCGCATTACCTGGGCGACATGGCTGGCCAGGTCTTCGTCTTCTTCATCCTCACCGTGGCGGCGGCCGAGTCGGCCATTGGCCTGGCCATCTTGGTGGTGCTGTTCCGCAACCGCTCAACCGTCAACGTCGAAGAGCTCAACAGCCTCAAGGGGTGAGCGGCCTCATGTCCACACAACTTTCACAAAACCTGCTGCTCACCATCGCCCTGGCGCCCTTGGCCGGCTCGCTGGTGGCGGGCCTGGCCGGCAAGGCCGTGGGCCGGCGCGGCGCCCACCTCGTCACGATTCTGGGCGTGCTGATTTCAACCATCGGCTCATTCATGGTGCTGAACGACGTGGTCGCCGGCGCGCGCTTCAACGCCACCATTTATGAGTGGATGACCATCGGCAAGCTGAAGATGGAAGTGGGCTTCCTGATCGACAGCCTCTCGGCCATGATGATGTGCGTGGTGACCTTCGTGTCGCTCATGGTGCACGTCTACACCATCGGCTACATGGCCGAAGACCCGGGCTATCAGCGCTTCTTCAGCTACATCTCGCTGTTCACCTTCAGCATGCTCATGCTGGTGATGAGCAACAACTTCCTGCAGCTGTTCTTCGGCTGGGAAGCGGTGGGCCTGGTGTCGTATTTGCTCATCGGTTTTTGGTACACCCGGCCGACGGCGATCTTCGCCAACATGAAGGCCTTCATCGTCAACCGGGTGGGTGATTTCGGCTTCATCCTGGGCATCGGCTTGATCGTCACCTACGCCGGCACGCTCGACTACGTGCAAGCCTTCGCCAAAGGCCCTGAACTCGCCAAGATGATGTTCCCGGGGCAAGATTGGCTGCTGATCACCGTTATCTGCATCTGCCTGTTCATCGGCGCCATGGGCAAGAGCGCGCAGTTTCCGCTGCATGTGTGGCTGCCCGATTCGATGGAAGGCCCCACGCCCATCTCGGCGCTTATTCACGCCGCCACCATGGTCACCGCGGGCATCTTCATGGTCGCGCGCATGTCGCCGCTGTTCGAGCTGAGCGACACCGCACTGAACTTCGTGCTCGTCATCGGTGCCATCACCGCGCTGTTCATGGGCTTCCTGGGCATCATTCAAAACGACATCAAGCGCGTGGTGGCCTACTCCACGCTCTCGCAGCTGGGCTACATGACGGTGGCGCTGGGCGTGTCGGCCTATTCGGTGGCGGCGTTCCACCTCA
>JANMYI010000336.1:0-6059 GCA_031381955.1 Burkholderiales bacterium | reverse complement strand
GGCGGCACGACGTTCGCCAACCCGATCGGCCGGGTGCTGGCGGCGCTGGATGTGGTGATCGTTTGACGACTTGTTTGACATGCGTTGATCCAATAATCAACGCTCCGGTGTCACGCACTGCAGGCCGCTGCCGCGGCTTGCGAGAAAGGCAGTCATGGCCACGCCACCCAAACTCGGTTCCGTTGATTTCTTGAGCGGCCAGCCCGCGCCCGTGCAGCCGGGTGCGCCGGCGCCGGCCGACGACGCGGCCGACCGCTTGCCTGCCAAGCAGGTGGCGGCCTTGATGGCCTTGCGCGGCGTGGATGGCGTTTGGATCGAACGCGACCCCAGCGGGCAGCGTGTGGTGGTGATCCACTACACGCCGCTCGACCAGCCCACGCACTTGCCGTTGCAAGTGAATGGGCTGCCCACGCGCATCGTGGGCGGCGAGCCGATTCGCGCGCTGTAGCGGTTGCAGCGGCCGCGGCGGCCGCTGCAATATTTCAGCGCGCCGCCGGGTCTGCCAGCCGCGCCAGCGCGCGCTGCGATTCATCGAGCAAGCTGCCCGTGCTGCGCGCCTTGCGCATTGATTTGACAACCGCCTCGAACGCCTCGCGCGCGGCGTCGCGTTCACCGGCTTGGGCCAGCACGATGCCGCGGTTGAACTGCCACAAGTCGCCCTGGCTGGCGGGCAGCGAGCCGGCCGGATACAGCACCTCAGAGGTGCTCAGGAGTTGCGCCGGCGGCAAGGCTTCGAGCAGCACGCTGCGCTCGTCAGCGCGCAGCATGCGGGTGGCAAACGCATAGGTCCACAGGCGCTGCTTGCTGCGTTCAGGAATGGGTTCATTGCCGCGCCGCATCTCGTCTGCCACGGCCAGCGCGTAGGCCGTGAGTTCGGTGCTGCCGCTGATGCTGCCGCCGAGTTGCAGCGCGCGCACGAAGGGCAAGGTCTTGGGGCGGCTGCGCGCGCCGGCCACCGCCCGCGCGAAAAGCTTGCGCGCTTGCGGCAGGTTGTCGGCCCGATCCAGCATCTGGCGCGCCCACATGGCGTGCGCGTAGGGGTTGGTGGCGTCGTCGGCCAACGCGTGTTGCCAATGCCGTTGCGGCTCCAGGCCCACCAGGCCGCCTCTGCCGCGCAAGTACTCGCCCCAGCCGATATGGGCGCGCAAGTCTGCCGCACGCGCACCGGTGGCCGTGGGCAGGGCCTGCATCAACGCGGGTTCGGCCTGGGCCACTTGTTCGGCAAAGGTCTGTTGGCCTTCTACGGCGCGCATGTCGCGCAGCCACAGCATGGCGCAGTCTTCGCGCGCGGCCAGCACGGCGGGCGGCAGTGGCGGGGGCGCAGTGCGCGCGGCCAGGGTGTTGAGCTGCGCCAGCGCTGCCGCGTAACTGCCGTCGGTGCACAGTTGTTTGGCGCTGGCGGCCTGCGCGGTGTCGCGCTGCTGCACGGCCTGTTGTTCCTGGCGCAGCGTTTCGGCCGTGTTGCGCTGCATGCCGGCATAACCCAGGCCGCCGGCCGCAGCAACGGCCACGGCCAGGCCCAGCCCGATCTTCAGGCCCTTGCCGCTGGCCGCCGGCTTGAGCTTGGCCACGGCGGCCACTGTTTCAGCCACCATTTCGCCACGCGGCTGAAGAATCGTCACCGCGCTCAGATACGGCGGCAAGGCGGCGATCGGCGTGGCCACCACCATCACCGGCAACACATGGCCGCTGGGCCGGCGCCAATGCGCTTGCGCGAATTCCAGCTCGGCCAGGGTGTAGCTGCCCGGCGCCACCGCCTCGGGTGTGATCAGGAAGACGAAGGCATCGGACGCCGCCACGGCTTCACGCAGGCGCTGGTGAAAGGCTTCGCCGGCTTGCAGGTCACTGCGGTCATGAAAGACATCGTGCCCTTCAGCTTCCAGCGCCAGAGCCAGGCGCGCTGCCAGGTCGCGCTGCGCGGAAGGGTAGGAGATGAACAGCTTCATGCGTGCGCTCGGCTCCAGTTCATGATGATGTGATGCAGGGCGTCCAGGCCATCGGTCAGCGCGGCCGGCCCGGGTTGCAGGATGAGGGGTGACTTGATTTCATGCAACTCGCCGTGGCGCACCGCCGGCACCTCGGCCCAGCCGGCCCGCGCGGCCACGTTTTGCGGCCGGAACTTCTTGCCGCACCAACTGCCGATGATGATGTCGGGCGCGGCGCGCACCACTTCCAGCGGATCGGCCACGATGCGGTCCTTGCCCAGGCTGGCTTGCGCGCGAGCGGGGAAGATGTCGTCCCCGCCGGCCACGCCCAGCAGTTCGCTGACCCAGGCGATCGCGCTGATCTGCGGCGTGTCCCATTCTTCGAAGTACACCTTGGGCCGGCGCGGCAGCGTGGCTGCGGCGGCGCGCACCGTCTCCACTTTGGCCGCAAGTTCGGCCGCATAACGCCCGGCTGCATCGGCCTGGCCCACCAAGGCGCCCAGGCGCAGCACATAGCCCAGGATGCCGGCCACGCTGCGGTGGTTGCTGATCCACACCTCGACCCCCGCGCGGATGAGTGCGGCGGCAATGTCGGCCTGCATGTCTGAAAAGCCGATCGCCAGATCGGGCTTCAATGCCAGGATGCGATCAATCTTGGCCGTGGTGAAGGCGCTGACTCGCGGCTTTTCCTGCCGCGCTTGCGGTGGGCGCACGGTGAAGCCCGAGATGCCGACGATGCGGTGCTGCTGGCCCAGCGCATACAGCACCTCGGTGGGTTCTTCGGTCAGGCAGACGATGCGTTCGGGCAGGTCAATGTTCATTCAGCTCTTTTCAGATCAACACTTTCAATAGCATCAGACTGAGTGGCAAGGCGACCATGCCGATCAGCGTGGAGGCCGTGACGAGCGCCGCCACATACGGCCCGTGCCCGCCCATGCGCACCGCCAGCACGTAGGCACTCGATGCCGTGGGCATGGCGCCGTAGGCCACCAGCAGCGCCTGCTGCGCGGCGGGTAGCGGCCAGGCCAGGGCGATGCCGATGGCCAGCGCCGGCAACGCCACATGGCGAATGCCCAGCAGCGCCGCCGCCAGCCCCGGCCCTTCGCGCAGCGCGCCCAGGCGCAAACCGGCGCCCACGGCCATCAGACCCAAGGGCAGGGCGGCCGCACCGATGCGCGCCAGCGTGGTGTTGGCCAACTCGGGCAACTGCACGCCCAACAGGTTGCAGGCCAACCCGGCGAGGGTGCTGACGATGAGCGGGTTGCGCACCAGTTCGCCAAAAAAGCCTTGCCCGCCGCGGCGCGCCAGCGGCCACACCGCGGCAATGTTGGCCAGCGGCACGCACAGGGACACCAACAGCGCCGCCCAGGCCACGCCCTGGCTGCCGGCCAGGCGCTCGGCCAGGGCCAGCAGCACGTAGGAATTGAAGCGAAACGCGGTTTGCGCGCCCGAGGCGTGCAAGTGCGCATCAAAGCGCCCCCAGCGCAGCGCAAACGCCAGGGCGATGCCGGCCAGTGTCAGGCCCACCACGCTGGCGCCAAAGCGCCACACCGCGGCCAGCTCAAACGGGTTGCGCAGGATGGAACTGAACAGCAGTACCGGGAACAGCAGGTGGTAGACCAGGCGCTCAACGCCGTCCCAAACCGGGCGGTTCAGCGGCGTGTAGCGGCAGATGACGTAGCCGCAGGCGATGAGCAGCAGGTCTGGCAGCAGCAACAGCGCATTGGGCATGGCGGGCGAGTTTAGGTGCCGGCGTGGCGGTCAGCCAAAGCAGCGCGGGCAGCGTTCAGGCACCATTGCGCCTTTTCCAGACCACCCTTCACGCCATGCTTCAACCGTTTCGCCTGCCGCGCTGGCTCGCCGCCCTCTTGGTATGCCTGGCCGCGGCGCTGGCCGCACCGGCGGGGTGGGCCCAGCGACTGGTGGTGGACGGCCAGCCCTTCGACACCGCCGCGCGTATCGGCAACACCGATCTGAAGCTCAACGGCGCCGGCTTGCGCCAGGTGGCGTGGTTCAAGGCCTATGCCGCGGGCCTGTACCTGCCGGACAAGACCCGCACGGCGGCCCAGGCACTGAGCGGCGCGGGCCCGAAGCGGCTGCAAATGCGCATGATGCAAGACGTGCCCACGGCCGAATTCATCAAGGCGTTCGACAAAGGCATCGGCCGCAATTCAACGCCTGCCGAAGTGGCCGCGCTGAAGGAGCGCATGGCGCGCTTCGATCAGATCCTCACCCAGATCGGCCAAGTGAAGAAGGGCGACGTGGTCAATCTCGACTTCCTTCCCGGCCAGGGCCTGGTGCTCACGCACAACGGCAAACCGCGCGGTGAAGCCATTCCCGGCGAAGACCTGTACGCCGCGTTCCTGCGCATCTTCATCGGCGAAAAGCCCACCGACGAGCGGCTCAAGGCTTCGCTGCTCGGCGCGGCCTGGAGTTGATGAATTCGTCCCGCCACCTCACTTATGCAACTTACTCCCAAGACGATGACTCCCTTCCTGTTCAAGACTTTGTTAGCCACCGTGAGCCTCGCCGCTGCCGGCGTGGCACTGGCCCAGCCCTACCCGAACAAGCCGGTGCGCCTGGTGGTGCCGTTCGCGCCCGGTGGCACCACCGACATCGTGGCCCGCGTGGTGTCTGAAAAGATCGCTGCGCACCTGGGCCAGAACTTCATCGTCGAAAACAAGGCCGGCGGCGGTGGCTCGCTGGGCGCGAATGAAACCGCCAAGGCCACGCCCGACGGCTATGCGCTGGGCATGGCCACCGTGTCCACCACCGCGGCCAACCCGGCCATCAACCCGAAGATTCCGTACAACCCGTTGACTGACTTCACCCCCATCATCAACGTGGCGGCCACGCCCAACGTGATTGCGGTGCACCCCAGCTTTCCGGCACGCGACTACAAGGGCTTCGTTGCCGAGCTGAAAAAGTACCCGGGCAAGTACAGCTATGCCAGCTCAGGCACCGGTGGCATAGGCCACCTGCAAACCGAGCTGTTCAAGGGCCAGGCCGGGGTCTTCATGGCCCACATTCCGTATCGCGGTGCGGGTCCGGCGCTGAACGACACCGTGGCCGGGCAGGTGACCATCATCTTCGACAACCTGCCTTCGGCGCTGCCCTTCATCAAGGACGGCCGGCTGATCGCCATCGTGGTGGCGGCGCCGGCGCGGCTGCCGCAACTGCCCAACGTGCCGACCTTCAAGGAGGTGGGGCTCGAGCCGGTGAACCGGATGGCGTACTACGGCATCCTGGGCCCGAAGGGCTTGCCCAAGGACATCGTCGACAAGGTCGCTGCGGCGGTGCGCCGTACGGCCGAGCAGCCCGACGTGCGCAAGCGCATCGAGGACACCGGCTCGCTGCTGATCCTGAACACGCCCGAGGAATTCGCCAAGCAGATCCAGGCCGAGTTCGAGGTCTACAAGAAGGTCGTGGTGGCGCAGAAGCTCACGTTGGAGTGAAGCCCGCCGCGGTGAATGCGGCGGCCATCGACCGCTTCATCGACGCGCTGTGGATCGAGGACGGGCTGGCGAGCTTGACGCTCGCCGCCTACCGGCGTGACCTCGGTCTGTATGCCGCCTGGCTGCAGCAGGCCACCGGCAAGGTGCTGGAGCAGAGCAGCGAAGCCGACCTGCTGGCCTACATGGCGGCGCGCCACGCCGCCACGCGGGCGACCACCGCCAACCGCCGGCTCACCGTCTTCAAGCGCTACTTCCGCTGGGCCGTGCGCGAGCATCTGGTGATGGTCGACCCCACGCTCAAGCTGCTGGCCGCGCGCCAGCCGCTGCGTGTGCCCAAGACGCTGAGCGAAGCACAGGTGGAAGCACTGCTGGCCGCGCCCGACGTGGCCACGCCGCTGGGGCTGCGTGACCGCACGATGCTCGAGCTGATGTACGCCAGCGGCCTGCGTGTCAGCGAACTGGTGCAGGCCAAGGCCGTGCACCTGAGCCTGGGCGAGGCCGTGCTGCGCGTGCTGGGCAAAGGCGCGCGCGAGCGGCTGCTGCCCTTCGGCGAGGAAGCCCACGCCTGGCTGCTGCGCTACCTGGCTGAAGCGCGGCCCGCCATCCTGGCCGGGCGTGCCAGCGATGCGCTCTTCGTCACCGTACAGGGTGATGGCATGAGCCGGCAGATGTTCTGGAA
>JANMYI010000324.1:0-2100 GCA_031381955.1 Burkholderiales bacterium | reverse complement strand
TGCGCTCATCGCCATCAACGTGGCACCCGATGCGGTGCGCTTCACCGTGCCGTCCTGCGAGCCCCGGCCGTTGTTTGACGATGTGCAAACGCTGCCACCCGAGGCGCTGGCCCGCGCGCCGCCGCTCGCGCTGCCATCCGGCTTTGCCGCGCTGTGCGACACGGTGGTGATGCACGACGACCCACTGCGCTTTGCGCACCTGTACGAATACGCGCACGCTTTGCACCAGCGCCGCACGGCGTGGCACGACACGCTGGCGCTGCAACGCATCGTGCTTGAACACCTGGCGCAGGCCGTGCGCCGCGAGCTGCACAAGACCAAGGCCTTCGTGCGTTTTCCCCCGCTGCACAGTGACGACGGCCCCGTGACCCATGTGGCCTGGTTCGAGCCGGCGCATCACATCGTGCACGCCGTGGCCCCGTTCCTCATGCGCCGCTTTGCCGGCATGCGCTGGGCATTGCTCATGCCGCGTGGCAGCGCGCATTGGTCGGGCACGGCCTTGACCTTCGGGCCGCCCGCGCAGCGTTCGCAAGCGCCGGCTGCAGATGCGGGCGCGGCACTTTGGCTGGCCTGCTAGCGCAGCATCCAAAACCGCACCGGCATTTCGCGTTTCACATCACCCGGCGGCGTTGCTGCGCGCTGCCCCGGCCACCCAAGCCGCCTTGCATGTAGCGTGGCTCCAGGCGCCTGGCGAAGCGACACGGTATCTGCACCCTCAGGCGGTTGAAGGGAACATGTCGAACTGATCCGGCGCGCTCGTGTCGCCATGCGCAAACGATCGTCACAACGCTTGCCGAAATGCTTGCCGCAAAGTTTGCCGGTGCTGACAGGCGCCGCTGCAAGTGTCGGCGCCTCGAATCGGGAGGGAGTCGTCGAGTGCCCGCGTCTTTTCAGTGGCATGTCACAGGCATGCCAGTTGCCTCAGCCGCGAACCATCAACGGGATCTCTCATGAAAAAAGACAGCGCCAGTTCGACGCCAGCCAAGCCGACCGCCGAAACCAAGGCCAGGGTTTCACGAGGTGCCACAAGTGGCGACAGGCGGGCCAAGGCCGCTGCACTTGAGGCCGGCCCCGCTGAAGAACAGGCTCGCGCCACGCAAGCGCTCGTCGCAGCCATGCCTCACAACTCGAACAAGGCGCTACAGCAAGGCCGAGAGAACGCGCTCACTCCGCCGGTGGGGCTGACCGTCGACCCGTCGTCGCCAACGGTGTCGGCGAGCACCTTGAGTGAAGCAAATGATTCGGCGAAAACGGGCGCGCCCGCTACGCCAGGAATGCACGCCAACGACGGCAACCTTGCGCGTGCGCGTGTTGATGGCTCAGGCCACGTTTTGACGACCAACCAGGGCGTGCCCATTTCAAACAACCAACATTCGTTGAAGGCCGGCTTGCGCGGGCCCACCTTGTTGGAAGACTTCATCCTGCGCGAAAAGATCACGCACTTCGATCATGAGCGCATTCCCGAGCGCGTCGTCCACGCACGCGGTTCGGCTGCTCATGGCTACTTCGAAGCCTACGAGGCACTGACCGATCTGACCTGTGCCGCGCCCTTTGCGCAGGCCGGCAAGGTGACGCCGGTATTCGTGCGCTTCTCTACCGTGGCCGGCGAGCGCGGCTCGGCCGACACCGCCCGCGACGTGCGGGGCTTCGCCGTCAAGTTCTATACCGACCAGGGCAATTGGGACCTGGTGGGCAACAACATGCCCGTGTTTTTCATCCAAGATGCGATGAAGTTTCCGGACCTCGTTCATGCCGTGAAGCCCGAGCCAAACAGCGGCATGCCACAAGCCGGTTCGGCACACGACACGTTTTGGGATTTCGTGTCTCTGTCGCCCGAGTCAACCCATATGTTGATGTGGGCCATGTCTGATCGCGCCATCCCGCGCAGCTTGCGCATGATGCAAGGCTTTGGCGTGCACACCTTCCGGCTCGTCAATGCCGAAGGCGTTTCGCAGTTTGTGAAGTTTCACTGGAAGCCGATGCTCGGCACGCACTCACTGGTGTGGGACGAAGCGGTGAAGATCGCCGGTGCCGACTCAGACTTCCACCGCCGCGATCTGTGGGACGCCATCGAGTCGGGCGAGTACCCCGAGTGGGAAC
>JANMYI010000321.1:0-17167 GCA_031381955.1 Burkholderiales bacterium | reverse complement strand
TGTTGACGACGAAGGGCGTCGTGAAGCGCGAATTGGTGATGCCACCGGCCACGGTCAACGCCGGTTGAATCCCGACAATTTCGCCCACCGGGAATGGATTCGGGAAGGCCGTATTGGCAATGGAGACCTTCACTGAACCGACGGGCACACCGTCCGCGGCCACCGCGGCGCTGACGCCGGTGACGACCACCGAGAACCCGCCGATCCCCAACGAATCGCCGGTCAGGACGGTGGTGCCGACAGGGAGAAAGAAGACCGCCGTCGTCGCGGTGGTCGCCTTCACCAAGCCCACGCGTGCCGTCGTGAAACTGCCGAGGTTGGGGCCACTGAAAATGGTTTTCCCGCTGCTGAAGCCCACCACGGCGCCGTCACCGGCGGACACGTTGTTCCACAGCGGTGAGTCATTGGCAGTTTGCAAGGCGTTCCCGACGTCTTGCGTACCGCCGATGATCACGTCCGTAGCGGGGTCGTAGGCCAGCGAATAGAACTCGGTCAGGCTCAGGTCGGCATTCAGCGAGCGCCAGGTGCGCGCCGGGTCGCCGGCGTTGCGCAGTTCGTAGATGCCGCCATCGTCAACGTCGATCAGGTGGATGCCGCGGAACACGCCGTTGCGCGAATCAGCATGCGGAGCGGTGCCGTTGGCGCCGTTGTCGGTGATGGCGCTCCAGGTGTTCACGCCATCAAAGCGGAACAGCCGGCCGGTGAAATCGGTGGCGCCAATGACGTTGTTGGCGGGCACGGTGAGGGGTTGGCGGTCGCCCGAGATGTAGACCACGCTGGGGTTTTGCGGGTCGACCACCATCGCGAAATGGCTGTCGGCCTGGGCCCCCGGGTTGATGCCGTGGAAACCGCCATTGGCAATGGTTTCGTCGGTGCCGGGTTGGGCCAGCACGGTAAAACTGGCGCCCAGATCGGTGCTCCTGAACACGCCCGACAGGCGATTGTTCGATCCATTGGCCACCAGCACCGACGCACCTGCACCCCAGCGCTGGGGCAACGTGGTGCCGGCTGTGAAGGTGACGACGCGCGTGCCGTTGACCAGCGCCGGGCCCACCGATGCCACGCGCAGGCCACCCGACCTGATGCCGCTTTCCAGCGCGTCTTGCTGGTCGATCAGGCCGTTGGCGTTGTTGTCAATGCCGTCGGTAACGGTGGCGGGGCGCTCTTGCGGGTCAGCCGCATCGATGGCGCCGTCGGCATCGTTGTCGACGCCGTCGAAGCCCGAGCCGAAGATCACTACCCGGTCGTCGCTGGTCACGAGGCCGCCGAAGGCGCCGTCGATCATGGTGTTGGCCAACACGACGATGGAGTTGGCTCCTGCGGCCGCGTCCGCGGCCAGCGTTTCGATGTTGCCGATCAGCGCCACATACAAGACGTGGTTGCCGGTTCCAACATCCGGCGTCGGGCTAACCGCCAGCATGATGCGCGTGGCATTGGCCACGTTGGCCAGTCCGGCCTGCGCCGTGGCGGCCCAGGTGGCGCCCGAGTCGTTGCTCACGAACACGCCTTTACGCGGCACGGCAGCGTACACGCGCGCCGGGTTGCCCGGGTCCAGCGCCAGGTCGGTGACGGCGGTGTTGAACACGGCTTCGTTGGGGTCGGCCGCATCGATCAGGGCATCGCCGTCGTTGTCGAGCGTGTCGGTCAGGCGCAAGGCCGCGATGTCAACGAAGCGCAAGGCGCCATTGGTGCTGCGGTACAAGCCATTGACATTGGGCAGGCCCGCGGCGCTGGTGGCATCGGTGGCCACGATGACGTCGCCGTTGGCCAATGCCTGGATCGCAGTGATCCTCATGCCCGCCAGTTGATCGAGCAGTGCCCAGCTGGCGCCGCCGTCGGTGGACTTCAGGATGCCGGCGTTGATGCGCGCGCCTGCGGCGTTGGCCAGCGTGCCGCCGCTGGAAACGATGCCGGTGCCGGCGTAAATGACCAACTGATCGGCCGGCGTGGCCGCCGTGACCGCGGTGACGCCATCGGCCAGCACCGGGCTGACCACCAAGGCGCTGATGGACAGCGACGGGAATTGATCCGTCAGCGCCACCCAGTGGTTGACAAGCAGCTCGACGCGTTGGTTGCGCGCCTGGCCGGCGACGGTGGTGGTCACGTCAAGCGGGTTGGTGGCGTCGGTGCCACTGGCCACCAGGCGGGCCGCGGCAATGCCGTGGTCGATGAGGAACTGGCGCGCGGCGTCAGCGCGTTGCTGGTCGAGGTTGGGCAGCGCAGCCTCGCTGGTGGCGTCGCGGTGGCCCACGACCTGCACATTGAGCGCGGGGTTGGCATGCAGGAATTCAGCCATGGCCACCAGGCGTGCCTTGGCCGTGGCGTCAAGCACGCTTGAGGTGGCGGCAAAGTTCAGGGAGACATCGCTGTTCTTCCACACCCCGCCGCCCACGGTGCCGATGAACATGCTGGAAAGATCAAACGGCAGCAGCGCCACGTCTTGCACGGCACCCGTGACCGGGTTGTTCTCAGCGGGCAGGCGCACCTGGCCGGCCTGCAAGGCACCCGGGCCCTGCGCCGTCCATTCGTCCAGCCCGGTGATGAGCAGGGTCTGGCCGTTGAATGCGGCGCCGCTGCCCGCCGTCAGGCTGGGTGCGTTCAACACCGCACTTTCAAGCCCGGCGATGGTGATGGGGAACGGGCTGCCGTTGCCCAACTCGGTGTTGGACAAGACGATGCCGGTGTCGGACTTCACCTTGAGCGTGTCGAATCCGCCCGCGCCGCCGTTGATGCTGCCGGCCAGCAAGAGCACTTGGCCCATGGTGAGCGAGAAGGTGTCGCGGTTGTTCGTGTCGCCCGTCAGGTGTTCTGTACCCGCGAAGCTGATGCCGCCGCCGGCGTCAACGGTGCCGCTTCCTTGCGAGTCAATCGTCCAGGTCACGTCGCCCGCGCCCATGACCAGCAGCTCGTCAGCGTCGAGGAGGTCGCTGTCGATGAAGAACACCGGCGCAGAAAACGCCGGGCTCAGGTCGATGTTGATGTGGTCCGCACCCGAACGACCGGTGATACGCACCACGCCGGTGTCATTGGCCGCGTGCTGCGCCAGGATGACCGAGCTGCCGGTATCGATGATCCGTATTTCGGCGCTGGCGTTGTCGAACAACACCGTGACGTTGGTGTTGGCCGCTGCCATCGTGTGCAGCAAATCCGCCGCCAGCAATAGCCGCGGCTCCATCGCCTCGAGAGGCGCCCATTTTCTGGGCGCCGGGCCACGCCTTAGTTCCGGTTTACGCAGGGCGCTGTAGCCCTTAGAAAGCATGCTCAAGAGTTTGGTGGGCTTGAGGAAGCGCGTGTCGGACAGGTTCATGGTTCGTCTCCAGAGACATGACGCCCGGCGCGGCACCATGTTTGGTTCCGCGCGAATGGCAGGGCGACTTCGATTGACGCTAGGCAGTACTACTTCATCTGGCAATGCCGCAAACCGAGAAAGGCAAGCCAACCGCGGGAATTCACTTGGCTACCCCCCCCGCATTCAGGGGGGTGGCCAAGATGACCTCATGAATGTCCATGAGTGCTCACAAGTGAATGCTCAAAACCGAGCGCTCACAAACGGCCGAGCTTGTGCGCCGCAGCCTGGCCGGCCCCGAGCTGCAACTTCAGCGCCGCATTCGGGTTGGCTTGCTGCGCGCTCTGGCCGAGCTGGTTCACGAAACGCTGCTGCCAATCAGCCTGCCCGGCGCGGGTGTCGCGCTTGCGTTGCAGCGGGTCGTCTTGCGCCCAGTCGATGGCGGGCAGCTCCACCGGTGTGGCTTGCGGCCGCGGCGCCGCCGGCATGCTGGGGCTGAACAGCGGCAGGTTGAACGAACGTTCCGGCGTGGCGCGTTGCCCCGCCGCAAGCTGCTCGCTCATCACCCCCGTGCCATGGCCCAGGCCGATGGCATGGCCCATCTCGTGGCTGATCACCGAGAGCAAGTCCATCTGCCCGGCGGCACCTGAACCAGCCCGCGCATCGAGCACGCTGCCGCCGCCCGCGAACTCGCGGTCGTCGCCCGGCGTGGCGTCGATGAACCAGCCCGCGCCCGCGGCGTTCACGTCGATGGTGATCACCCCGTTTGCGTACTCGGCCAGTTGCCCGCCGGGCAAATCGGCCACCGCGAAGCTGATGCCTTTGAGTGCGGCCAGATGCGAGGCGTCTTCCACCCGCGCCCAGCGCTGCTGTGCTTCGATGGCCAGCGGCACGATCTGCGCCGTGCTCAGCGTGGCCGTGTCCGGGCTCGCTGTCACGGTGGTGGCCGCCATCAACGCCGCCGGCACGGCCGGGTCGTTGGTCCTGACGGTCACGGTATCGAAGCTCGCCGCCGCACCCTTGGTGAACAGGCCGAAGCGGCCGTCCACGCCGACTGCGTTGTAGACGTAACCCACTGCCGCCTGGCCATTGAGCGTGACGCTCACGGTGGCGCCGCGCACGGAAACGCCCAGGGTGTAGTCAGTGGTCGCATTCAAAGCCGCGTTAGCCACCGTGGCGTCGATGCTCCAGCCGGCCGCGGTGCGGTGGCCGATGAGCACCTGCTTGGCCGCCACGTCGATGGCCGCGAACTTGAAGTCGGTGTTGCTGTAGCGGTCGAACACGATTCCGGCGCGGCCGGTGGTCTTGAGCACGGTGCTCAGGTCGATCAGCGAAGTGGCCTGGAACTGCGCCACGCCGCCGAGGTTGAGCAACTGGATCGCCGTGTCGCTGCCCGCGGCCGGCGCACCACCCAGGCGGCCTGCCGCCGCGGCCCAGGTGCCGGTGCTGGAGTTGGGCACCGCACTGGTGATGGCGCCGCCACCGGTGCTGAAGTCTTCGGTACGGGTGACGGTGGCCGCGGCCGGCACCACCTGCACGGCGATGTTGTCCATCGCGCCGCGCGACTGGTTGCTGCCAAAACCCACCAGGCCCCAGTTCAACCCGTAGCTGAAGCCGTCGACCACCGTGGGCGTGAAGGTGAAGCTCAAGGCGTTGCCGTTGTCGACAACCAGCGTGGCCGTCAAGCCATTCACCGACAGCAACAGGTTGTACCAGGTGTCGTTCTTCACGCTGCCCGGGAACGCGGCCTGCTTCAACACCTGCCAGCCGGCAACCGTGCGTTGGCCCATTTCAATCTTGTTGGTGGACACGTTCAAGCCCGCGAACTTGAAGCTGGTGGGGCTTTGATAGTCGAACACCACGTAGCTGTTCGCGTCCCAGCCGGCGGTGGGTTTCACCACCTTCACCGTGGCCAGCACCTCGTAGTACGACGGCAGGGCGTCGTTCACCTGGTACACCGACACCGCATCGGCGATCTTCGACGTGGCATCGACTTGCAGCATGCCGCCCGCGACCTGCCAGGTGCCGCTGTCGGGCGCCAGGCCTTGCAGCGTGCCGTCGTTGAAGCCGGCGGTGCGCAGCACGTCGCGCTTGCCGCCGGGGATGTTGCCGGCCTGCGGGTCGGCGGGTGCGCCGGTCTGGTTCTGCCAGGCGAAGTCTTTCTGGCGAATCACGCCCAGCTCGCCCTGCGGTTCGCCGTTGCGGAAGGCCTGCGTCGGGTCTCCATTGGTGTCTTTGAAGCGCGTGGGGTCGGCGCCGTCACTGGCGCTCAGGGTGTACAGGAACTCGGCCAGTTGCGGCTGCAGGGTGCGGCTCACGGTGGCCATGCCGAAGGGCGCGAAGGGCACGAGATAACTGTTGAATTCACCCACCCAGTCGATCAGCCTGTCGCCACCCGTGTTGCCGATCAACACATCGCGCCCGGCACCGCCGAAGGCGCGGTCTTCGTAGCTGGCTTGGGTGTCGGGGGCCTCGTTGTCGTACAGCGAGTCGATGGTGTCCTTGTTGTTGGTCTCGTTGCTGTTCGTCTCGAGGAAGTCGTCGGCGTTGAGCAGGTCGATGCCGAAGCCGGCAAACAAGGCGTCGCGCCCGGTGCCGCCCACCAGCCAGTCGTTGCCCAGGTCGCCAAAGATGCGGTCGTTGCCGTCGTTCCAGGCCTCGGGGTAGACCGAGACGAACTGGCCCACCTGCTTGGGCGTTTCGCCCGAAGGCACGTACACGCCTTCCTTGGGGTTGAAGTTCAGGAAGAACTCGCCGATGGTCGTCACGCCGGTGAAGTCGTCCTTCACCGCCGTGCCGGCCGGCAGCAAGGAGTTGGTGGACGCGACGATGAGCTGGAGCTTGCGCCGCGGGTCGTATTCGTCGTACAGCGCGAACTCGCCGGCGCGGCGCGTGCGGTCGAAGTGCCAGCCGTCCGGGTCATCCGGGTTGTAGCGCAGGGCATCCACCTGGTTGAAGGGGCGGGCGTAGTCGCTGCGCGCCACACCGTTCACATCGAGCGAACCGTTGCCGTTGAGATCAGTCGTCTCGTAAGTCTGCGTGTAGCCCCCGCCGCTGCGAACGCCGGTCACCGGGTCGATCGTCACACCCGGCAAGGCCTCGCCGCCCAGGATGGCATCGTCGCCCGAGCCGCCGTGCAGCCAGTCGCTGCCCAGGCCGCCGAAGATGATGTCGTCGGCGTTGTGCGGGAACGGGTTGTCCAGCGTGGCGCCGCGCTTGTGCGCGCCCAGGCTGGTGGTGAATTCATCGGAGTTGCCGATGAAGTCAGGGTCGAAGCTGAAGGGCGTGAGGTTGACGGCCTTCTTCAGCTCACCGCCAACGTTAACCACCGCCTGCTGGATGTTGCCCGGCGTGGCGATGGCCTCATTCATCATGTTGCCGTTGAAGGTCTTGGTGTCGCCGTTGTCGGGCAGTAACTGCAGCACACCGTGCAGCGGTTCGCCGTAGCCGGCGGTCGTCGCGGTGGTGGCCTGGTTGCGGCTGACGGCAATGCGTCCGTCGTCGCCAATCACGCCGTCATTCCCGGTGCCACCACTGACCCAGTCGTTGCCATAGCCGGCGATCAGGTCGTCGTCTTGCCCCTCGCCGAAGATGACGTCGGCACCGGTCATCGAATAAACCGTGTCGTCGCCCGATTCGCCGTGGATCTCGTCGCCGAAACCGCGGTCGTTCACGGCGCTGGGCTTGAAGTCGTTGCCGCCTTCGGTGTAGTCGAGGAAGCTCACCGCGCGGGCAATGATGCGGTCGTAGGTGTCGGGGTTGCCATCGCTGCCGTAACCGTCGGCCAGCGTACCGTTGATGTCGTAGTTGAAGTTCAGGAAGCCGCCGGTGCTGACCACATCGTTGGCCGCGGTGTCGGCCTTGGGCCGCTGGGCCTTGTTGATGCCCACCAGGCGCAGGATGCGGCCGTTGTCGCCCACGATGGTGTCGGCGTCTTGTGCGTGGCTGGCCGGGTTGTTGAAGATCAGGTCATTCGGGTAGGCCCGCGTCACCGACCCGGGCAGCGCGTCTGCCGCCTGCAGGCCAGCGCTGCGCACCAGAGTGGCCTCGCCGATGTCGTTGCGGTTGATGTCGGTGCCGGCACCGCCGAACAGCAGGTCGCTGCCCTTCGGAGCGCCGACGCCGGCGCGGCCCTCTGGGCGCAGTTCGGGCGTGCTGAAGCCGAACAAGTCAGAGCTGCCGCCGATGATGTCGTCTTGCCCGCGGTTGCCGAAGACCACGTCGTCGCCGCCGTTGCCTTCGATGTAGTCGTCACCGTCGAACTTGCCTTCGAAGCTGTTGCGCACCCACAAGTCCTGGCTCGGGTTCATGTTGAAGCCGAAGTTGGCCAGGGCCGTGGGCACCGAGGTGATATCAACGCCGCGGTTGCCGCCGTAAGTGGTGAAGTCAGTGATAGTCACCGTGCTGCCCAGAACGTCATTGCGCACCAGGCTCAGTTGGGCCGCGCCCAGGTTGTCCAGGTAGCTGGCACGCGCGGGCAGCGTGGCACCCACACCAATGGTGCCGTCACCCTGGATCACATCGTTGCCGAGCTGGCCGAAGATCTCGTCTTCGCCCGCGCCACCGGCGATGTAGTCGTTGCCCCAGAAGCGGCGCTGCACATCGGTTTGCAGCGCAATGGTGTCGCTGTGATCGAGCAGCTTGATGTGGTACTCGGCATGGCCGCTGTTCTTGTCGAGCACGCCGCCCACCTGCCCACGCGGCGCATAGCGCGGGTCCTTCATCGCATTCAGGTCGGGGTTGAGCGGGTTGATGTTGTTGGTGGCGTTGGCCAGGCCGTTGCCGACGAGCACCTGGCCGTCGTTGACGCCAAGCGCCACGCCATAGATGGCCGTGCCGTCGAGGTTGCGCATGCGCACATCCAGCTCGTCGGGCCGGAAGCAGATCTCGGCGTTGTCGCCGGCAATGGCATCGTGGCCACCACCGCCGTCGATGCGGTCGTTGCCGTCGAAGGCGCCCTTGACGTTGCTGCCGCCGATCAGGATGTCGTCGCCATTGCCGCCGTACAGCGTGTCCTGGCCCTGCTGACCCATGATCAGGTCGCTGCCGTCTTCGCCGAACAGCAGGTCGTCACCGGCACCGGTGGTGCTGTCGATGTTGATGGCTTCGAACAGCAGGAAGCCGTTGCGCGGGTCGGGCAGGCCGTTGGCCAGGGGCGGGAACAAGTCCCAGCAGATCGGGCGCAGCACTTCCTCGGGAACCAGCGGCTTGCCGTTCTTGCATTCCACGCGGCCCTGGTCGCCAAAGATCAAGTCGTCGCCGGCGCCGCCGTAAATGACGTCGTTGCCGCCGCCACCGAACAGGATGTCGTTGAAGCGGCTGCCGGTGATGGTGTCGGCACCACCGTCGATGTCATCGAAGCCAATCGTCTCAATCTTGCAGATGGTGAACTCGTGCACCGAGAACGGCGTGGTCGGCAAATCGGTGTTGTCGGCCGTGAAGCGCGCGTTGTCACCCATGGCCAGGTTGTTGCCGTCGCCGGTGATGATCACGTCATCGCCCGCACCGCCAAGCACGATGTCATTGCGGTCGCCGGTGGTGATGCGGTCGGCGCCGCCCATGGAGGTGGCGCGCGGCGCATTGGGCGCGGTGGAGACGGGGTCATCGAGCGACCAGATGCGGTCGATGTCCATCGCGCGCAATGGGTTGTTGGTCAGGTTGTTGCCCGCCTTCATTTCCTCGGCCAGGTAGTCCACCAGGCCGTGGTCGCCGAAGACGATGTTGTTGCCGTCGGCCGCCGCCGCCGCTGCGTACTTCGTGGCGTAGGCCGGGTCAGTGGTGACCAGTCCGCTGGCAAACGAGTTGATCGTGTCGTTGCCGCCACCGCCGAAGATCATGTCGCGGCCAATGCCGGTGGTGATCGTGTCGTTGCCGTTGCCGAACTCGTTGCCGGTGCCATTGATGGCACCAAAGTCAATCGTCGTCACCAGCCCCAGCACCTGCACCTGGTAGTCGTCATCGGTCTTGCTGCCGTCGCGGGTCGCCTCGCCTGCACTCTGTATCGGCCGGTTGGCCAAGACCAGCACACCGCTGTCCACACCCAGGATGCGGCCATGGTCGCCGAAGACGATGTTCTGGCCGGCGCCGGCGTCGATCTGGTCGTCGCCCTGGCCGCCGAAGATGATGTCGTCGCTGCCGTCGTCGGTGATGAAGTCGCGCTTGCCTTTCACGGCTTCTGTGTCGATGCTTTCCACCAGGTCCAGCGTGGCCAGGCCGGCCAGGCCGGTTTCGGTGACGCCGAAGTAGTCGCGGCCCAGGTAGCTCATGTGGCCCTGGTCGCCAAAGGTGACATCACTGCCTTCATCGCCGGTGATGGTGTCGGTGCCGTTACCGCCGAGGATGCGGTCGCGGCCCAGGTTGCCGTGGATCTCGTCATTGGCGCCGTTGTTGGGTTCCACCGTGCGAATGTCTTGCACAAAGTTCACCGTCAAGAGCTTGTCGGTGGCCAGGGTGCCGGGCAGTGGGGGCACGGTGGCGCCACGGGCGGCTTCGAGTGCATTCAGGGCCAAGGCGGCGCCGGCAAAGACGCGCCCGCGCGGCACGTCTTGCGTCACAACGCCGTGGTCACCGAAGATGATGTCGGCGTATTGGGCTTCCACAAAGGTGTCCAGCGTGACGGTGCCCGCACCTTCGCCGAACAACTTGTCCTGCCCGGCCACCATCAAGTCGCGCACGGGCGAGGGGTAAGGCTGGATCGAGGTGCCGTTGTTAACGAAACGGATCAGCCCGGCATTCAGCGTGGGCGCCGGGCTGGCGTCGGTGGTGCTGATGGTGAGCGTGCGGGTGAGCACATCCACGTTCACGCCGGAGTCGCCATAAATCTGGTCGGCGCCGCGCAGGCCGCGGATCTCGTCGTTGCCCGAGCCACCGGCCAGGAAGTCGCCCGCCTGGCTGCCGATGATCAAGTCATTGCCCGCGCCACCATAGGCCGTGAAGCCCACGCTCAGGCCGGCCGCTTGGGTGTCGGTCAGGCTCTTGAACAGCAGTTGCGCGTCGATGACATCGTTGCCCGCGAAGGTGTACGGGTTGGCCAGGGGGAAGACCCATTCGTCGTCTTCGTTGTCGCCGTCGGCGAACTGGGTGAAAGGGTTGTAGGGCTTCTCGCCGAATTCCAGGCCAAGTGAGTCGGCCGGCCGGCCGCTGTACCAGACGCCGTCTTGCGAGGTGTCGCCGTAAACCACGAGCGGTGAATTCGGGCCCGAGCCGCCGTTCACGGTGATGCGGTCGCCGCCGATGCGAACACCGTTCACGCCGGCGCTGGAGGCGTCCACCACGCTCACCGTGCGCAGGGTCGTGCCGCCGGCAATCGTGCCGCCGCTGAGTTGCAGCAGGCTGCCCGTGCCCCAACCCACGAACGCACCGGCAGGCGCGCCGCTGGCGTTGCCGAAGCCGGTGATGCTGCGCGCGACGGATTCGCCGGACACCAGCACTTGCTGGCCAAGCTCAAAGCCATCGTCCGCCCAGGCCAGGCCGTCTTGCCGCGCCAGCGTGGCGCCCGCGGCTGCCATGGCGCCGCCCAATTGCAGCAGCGCATTGCCGCCGCCATGCACAACCGTCAAGCCACCGTGGCGGCCGAAGAGCGAGACTTGCACCAGCACATTTGTTTGCGCCGTGAGCGGCTGGCCATTGATGCTGTCCAGCGTGAGCGTCTTGCCATTGGCCGAGATGCCCACCACGCGCCACGAGCTTTGCAGCCCGGCGCCTTGTAGTTGCACCTGGTGGCCGACCAGGAAGCCGTCGCTGGCGTAGCTGCCGGCGTCCAGCCGTGTGAGCGTGCCGCCCTTCGCAGTGGCCGCGATGGTGACATTGGTGGTGGCGAACACCGCCTTGTCGTTGGCCACGATCTTGTGCGCGGCCGTGCCGTTGGCCAGCAGCGCGCCGCCGCTCAACACTAGCAGGCTGTTGTCGTTCGGGTCCAGGCCCGCGTCATTGATGGCCTGAACCGTCCACACGCCCGCGCCGTCGATGCTCACCGTCTGGCCGACCAGGAAGCCTGAGGCCTTCCAGTCGAAGCCGGCCTTGCTCACCGTGCCGCCACCGGTTGCGCCGGTGAAGGTGAACGTGTTCTGCGCCGAGATGGCGGGGGCCGGGTCCAGCGTGCCACTGATGACCATGCCGTCGTTGCCTTCGCCCAGCAGCACGTTCACCACTTCAATGGTGCTCTGCCCGCCGTCGGTGGCAAAGCCGCCCGCGCCGAAATTGATCTTGCCGAAGCTGATGCCGCCCGGGAAGATGGCCGGCTCGCTGGCCGCCGCACCCGTGGTGCCGATGGCGCCGAAGTTCAAGTCGGGCGCCATGCCGTAGCCGCGCAGCGTGGTCTGGGTCATGGTGCCCGTGCGGTCTTGCTGGCTCGAATCGTTGAAGATGTTGAGCACGTCGATCTGCTGCGACTCGGGCACCTGCGGCCCGATGGCCAGCAGGTAGGCATCCTTCTCGCCGGGCAGCTTCAGGCCGTTTTGCAGCGAGCGGTTCTCGCCCGTCACGCCGCCTTCCACGGCCACCGGGCCGTGCAGCTTGCTCAGCAAGTGCGTGCTGACCGGGAATTCCTTCACCCCGGTGCGCGTGCTGGGAATGCTGAACAGGGTGTCGGCCTTCAACACCACGTTCTGCGCCGTGGCCCAGTTGCTGGTGGTGAAGCTGGCCACCGCGGCAATGCGCGTGACCTGCACGTTTAACGTTCCACTTAACCAGCCTGGCAGCGCACCGCCTTCAGCGGTGAACTGGATCTTCTCGTCATGGCCCGCGTTGTTGCCGCGGATGATGGCGATCTTGAAGTCTGCCGCGTTGGCGCCACTCGTCACGCGGATGCGCTGGCCTTCGATGAAGCCATCGCCCAGCCAGCCAGACAAGTCAGCGCGCGCAATGATGCGGTTCGCCACATCCACCGTGACGTTGCCGCTGTACAGGCCTTGCAGCGCGGTGCCAATCGGCACCAGGGTCGCGGCGACGCCGCCGATACTCTGCACATCGGCCTGGCCGTCGGTGACGATGGCGATGTTCACCAACGCCGTGGGCGCGCTGGTCAGGCGCAGGGTGTAGTCGTCGGTCGCGCCGCCGAGCACCAGCCGCGTCGAGTTATTGCTTTCCTGCATCACGACGCCGGCGGTGTCGTTGTCCAGCACCTCCACGGCCAGCGCGCCGTTGCCGGAACGCAGGTTGGGGAAGATGTAGCTGGCGTCAGTGGTGCCTGCGGCATCGCGGCTGAAGCTGATGAGCGCGGTGCCCGGGTCTTCACGGCGGAAATCGTCGCGCGCCTGGATGGCCAGGCGCACCGGGGTGTCCCAGTTGGTCGAGTCAAACGTGATGGTGCGTGCGACAGCGTTGTAGCGGGCATCGCCGCTCGTGACCTGAATGTTCTGGTCACTTTCAGTGTCGAGGTTGAGCTTGACCACCACCACCGTGTTCAAGGCCGGCGCCTTGGCCAGTTGCACCAGGGCGTCATCGGTGATCTGGTCCGTGCCGGCACCTTCGAGTACCAGGGTGCGGCCGTCTTCGGTCAGCGTGCCCTTGGCCACCGCGGTGACGGTGACGCCCGGCGTGTCGTTGTCACGCACGCTCACTTCCACGTCTTTCACGTCCACGCCGTTGAAGCGCGCGTCGCTGGAAATCACGCTGTGCTGGGTGACGACCACCCGGTCGCCTTCGCTGCGCCCGTCATCGGGCGCATAGACGTAGACCTGCTGGTCCGTGTTCCAGGTCGTATCTGTAAAGGTCAACACCACCGCGCGGTCGTTCACCACCTTGGGCAGGCCATTGACGGTGATCGTGTGCTGAAACTGTGTAGGCAAGGGTGCGCCCAGGCTGGCGCTCTTGCTCAGCCAGATCGCATCACCCTTGCCATTGCTCAGGCCCTGGCCCGTTGGGTTGTTCAGCAGGTCGTCTTCTTCTTCCTGCGGTGACCGCCCGGCCGAGACGGTGACGTAAACCACGGTGCCCGCAGCCGGCTGCACCGCCAGGCGCACGCCATAGCTGTCAGCTGCCACCGGCCCGCCTTCGCGCACCGCCGTGAGGCCGTTGCTTTCGGTGATGACCACCAGGCCCTCGGTGGGCGAGGCCACCTTGTAGTCGATGCCGTCCACCACCAGGCCGTTGTACTGCGGGTCGGCCGACGTGACCAGGTGGTTCAGCGCGCCGCTGGTGCCTTCGAGTTCGCGCGTGACGATGTCAGTCGTCACGTCGCTGGCGATGTTGATGGTGTCGCTGCCCAGGCCACCAACCACGCGGTAGCCCACGCCGAAGGCGGTGCTCTGCACGAAGAACTGGTCGTCGCCTTCCAGGCCGTCGATCTCCACCACTTCCACGGTGGTGTAGCGAACGTTCAGGCCACCGCCGAAGATGCCTTTCTCGGTGATGACGAAGTCATCAGCAAACTCGGTGCCCAGAATCACCAGCTTGTCGAAGCCCGTGCCGCCATCGACGCTGACCGGCGCATTGACGTTGTATTGCACCTCGTCGTCACCGCCGCCGGTGCGAATATCGAGCGGCTGCGCGGTGGAGAAGAACGAGCCGATCTTCGGAATCGCCACGCCCTGGGCGTCGGTGACGAGCACGTCGTCGAGCCAGGTGGCGGTGGTGTTCGCATCAGCGGCGTTCTTCACGCCGTCGCCGTTGTTGTCAACGGTCGGGTTCGTGATGTCGAGCGCGTTCTTCAGCCCATCGCCATTCGCATCGGTATCCACCACCGCCGCCAGCGCAAAGGCGCGCACCACGAAGGTGTCGTTGTTGTCGTCGCCTTCCAGGCGCAGCGTGGCCTGGTTGGCATACACGGTGAACTGGTCGTCACCCGTGCCGCCATGAACGAGCATGGGCGCACCAATGCCCGGGCTCAACCAGCCGCGCGTGGTGGCCACCATGTCGGGGAACACGTCTTGCAGCAGCAGCGCGCCTTCGCTCACGTCGCGCTTGTTGCCGTAAAGCTGGCCGATGCGGAAGTTGTCATTGCCGGCGCCGCCGTCGAGCGTCACCGTCACCGTGGTGTCGTCACTGGCGAAGTAATCGTTGCCGCCCTGGCCGAGCACGGTTAACCGTCCATTCAAGGCAGCGTCGTAGTTGATGCGCGCCACCTCGTTCGAGCTGCCGGTGAGCACATCCACATCGAGATAACTGTTGACATCACCATACAGCATGGCCACGTAGCCCGGCCGGCTGGCCGTGGGCTCGCCGGGCAGGAACTGGGCCGAACGCAGCAAGAAGATGTCGTCCACCGCATACGGCGCACTCGTGCTGGGGTTGACGCCGCTGTTGGCGGAGTTGAAGCCGAACACCGTGAGCGTGTCCACGCCGTCGGCGCTGGCGCCGCTGTCGAGCACGTTGATGACGATGTTGCGCTCATTGCCCTGGCTGCCCAGGGTGTAGACCTCATAACCGTCAGTGCCGGCCTGGCCGTCGAGCGTGAGCGTGTGCTCGGCCGGTGTCACCTTGTTCGGGCCGGTGGTGGCCTCGGCGTCTTGCAGGTAGAACACCCGCATCAGGTCTTCACCGTCGCGCTGCGTTGATTCGGCGTCCTGGCTGCCATGCACGCGGGTCTTGCTGCCGATGAAGACGTAGCCCGGGCTGCCCCAGCCCGTGCTGCCACCGCTGCCGCTGGCGTCACCAAAGTCAATGATGTCGTTGTCGGTGTGGCCCCAGATGTTGGTCAGCGAAACGGGCGCACCCAGGAACGGTGTGTAGCTGCCCACCGTGGCGCCGGTGAGCGAGTTGCCCGCCACCACCACGGCGCCGGCCACCAGGCGGCCGCGCAGCACCATGTTCGTACCCTGCCCGTCGCCGGGCACGGCAGCACCGTCAGTATCGGTATCGGCATTGCCGTGGTCGCCGAAGATGTCGATGGTGGAGGAGGCCACGACTTCGCTGTTTGAATCAAGTGAAACGTTATCGCCCACGCGCAGGGTGACGGTGCCGGCTTCGGCAAACACCTGGCCATTGGTCATCACCCGCGGTGCGTCTTCGTCATTGCCCGGCGCGGTGTTTGGGTCTTCGGCAAAGCGCGCCGAGCCGTCGTGCAGCAGGAAGAAGTCTTCGCCCAGCGCGTTGGATTCACGCACCGTGAGGCGGATGTTGCCGGTGTAGCTGTGAGCCAGCACCAGGCGCAGGTCGCCCGTGGTTTCGGTCAGGAAGATGTGGTTTTGGGCTTCGGCCGAGACATCGCCGCTGCCAGGCAGCGAGCCGCGGCGCGAGTCGATTTCGAATTCATTGCTGTCGCTGCCTATTGCTGCGCCCGTGCCGTTGGCATCGAGGTCAATCGACATCGCCAACACGTTGGCCGCGGCGTCGTTCAAGGCATCGACGATCGAGCCCGCCGTGGTGCGCAGCGACACATCGGCCGTGGTGGCCACGGTGTGCACCGGCATGTCGCCGATCAATTCGTCGAGGTAGATGCCCGCGGTGGTGGTGGCCGTGGTGTCGAACGCACGCAACATGCCGACCAGGCCCACGCCTGGCCGCACATCGGTGTTGATTTCAAGGAAGTTGCCGGCCTCGCCGATGCCGCCTTGCGCGGTGCCGCCATTGCTGCCCGGGTCCGCGGCCGTTTGCGGCGGGTAGACCAGGCCGGTGCCGGCCACCAGCGTGATGCTCTCGCCGCTGACGTCGGCCTCGGCGAGGCTGTTGAAGTCGTCATCGCGCGCGTCGATGATGCGCGCGGGCGAATACAGCAGCACATCGTTGGCGGTGGAGCGAATGCGCTGCACGCGCATGTCGCCGGTGATCTCTTGCAGGGTGATGAAGCCGTTGGTGAGCACATCAATGTCGCCCAGCGCCTGGATTTCGGTGAACCCCAGCACGTTGATGAGGGTGTCGGGGGGCGCCGGGTTGGCCGCATTGATGACGATGTTGCCGCCGGCAATCATGCCAGCGATCTTGCGTGCGCCGGCATCGTCGAGGTTGCGGAAGTCATACGTGCTGGCGCGCGCGACTTGGGTGCCACCGAAGGCGCCCAGGTCTTGGCTGGCTGTGCCAACGTCGGGGCGGAAGTAGGTGGAGAAGTTCTTGTCCTTCAGCACATTGGGCGGCGGTGTGACCAGCTCGTTGAGCGTGGTCACGCGCACGCCGTTCGAGGCCGCCGAAGACGCTTCCTGCACCGAGCCTTGCAAGCGCGCGTAAATGCTGCCGCCGGCCACCAGTGAATCGATGGTGGCGGTGAACGGCGCGCCGGCCAGATCGACGCTGCTGCGCAAATGGGCCTTCAAGTCCAGGCCGATGTCGCTGCCGGCCACACCCACCACTTGCTGCGCGGCGGTGAGCTTGTGGATGGTGGCGGCATTGGCGCCTGTTGGGTCAAGGTTGACCACGGTGACCACGTTGCCCACGACGTGCGTGAGCTGGATGCTGGCGCCGTTCTCGCTGCGCAGCACGGTGTAGTACTGGCCGTTGACCAAGCCGGTGAGCTGTGTGCCCGTGGTCTCGTACTTCACGAGCTGGCCGTTGAACAGCGCGTTGCTGCCCAGGAAGATGGCGTTGGCCAGGTCGGCCACATCGGTGGCGCGGAAGGTGGTGGTGGGCAGCGCCTGGGCGCTGTAGATGATGTCTACATTGATGCGGTTGGCTGCGCTGCCGATGCTTTCGGTGGAGGTGGCGGCCCGGATGTCGAGAATGGCCGTGGTGACCAGCGAAATGCGACCAGCATCCGCCACGCCACGCGCACGCGGCGCGGTGATGGAGCCCTTGTCGTTGTGGATCACCGTGGCACCGATCGGGTTGTTGATCGTGCCGTTCAGGATGATGTCTTCGTCCGACGGCGCCTTGTTCAAGATTTGCACCAGCGTGGGCGCCACGGTGCGGTCGAGGATTAATTCCAGGCTGACCAGAGGGCCGTTAAAATCGACCAAATGTACTCGCGTTCTGTATACCACGACGATTATGATCATATTCAGCGGCTTGTCC
>JANMYI010000233.1:0-5126 GCA_031381955.1 Burkholderiales bacterium | reverse complement strand
GGCGGCACTTTGACCGAGGCGGTGCGGCGCAAGCCCTATTGCGTGCTGCTGCTCGACGAGGTGGAAAAAGCCCACCCCGATGTCTTCAACGTGCTGCTGCAAGTGCTGGACGATGGCCGGCTGACCGACGGCCAGGGCCGCACGGTGGACTTCAAGAACACGGTGATCGTGATGACCAGCAACCTGGGCTCGCACCAGATCATGCAGTTGGCCGGCCAGCCTTCAAGCGTGATCCGCGACGCAGTCTGGGTCGAGGTGAAGAACCATTTCCGCCCCGAGTTCCTGAACCGCATCGACGAAACGGTGGTGTTCCATGCGCTGGACCGCAAGAACATCGAGAGCATCGCGAAGATTCAGCTTGCCGCGCTGGAAGGCCGCCTGGCGAAGATGGAGCTGAAGCTTGAGGTGTCACCCAGCGCCCTGGCCGAATTGGCCAAGGTCGGCTTCGACCCGGCTTTCGGCGCGCGGCCCTTGAAGCGGGCGATTCAGCACTTGATCGAGAACCCGGTGGCCAAGCTCATCTTGCAGGGCCGGTTCGGCCCGCGCGATGTGATTCCGGTGGACGTGGAAGACGGCGTATTCGTCTTCAGCCGAGTGGTGCACTGAGGAGCCTGGGAGTCTTTCACTCACGCCCGCTCATCACGCCAGAAGGCCCCCACTCGTCGTTGCAAATGCTCGCCATAGCCCGAGCTATGGCTGTGCTTTGCGCCTAGACCGGGAACCTTCTGGCGCGCCGCTCGGGCATAGCGAAAAACTCTCAGGCTCCGAGCAGGCGTGACAAGGTGCTGCGCAGCACGGTGAGTTGAACCTCGCCGCGTTCCAGCACGGCGTGCAACGCCAGGCCCGGCTGGTTGGGCAAGGGCAAGAGCAGCAACTGCTTGTCGCCCAATGTGACCACCGCCTCGGGTTGCTCGGTGCCCAGGCCCAGCACCAGGCTGGTTTCGGCCATCGTGCGCAGCATGGCCGCGCCCTGGGCCGCCAGGGGCAGCGAGCTGGGCGGGCCACCGGCATGGGCCAGGCTGCGGTGGGTGCGCATCTCGAACACGCAACAGCTCACCACGCCACGCACCAGGGAGAGTTGCGTGACCAGCGCATGCAGCGCCTGGCCCTGTGCCTGGGCCTGGGCTTGCGCCTGCATCACGCCGCGCACCAGCGGGTCGCGCGTTTGATCACGCGCCTGGTCGCGCGTTTGATCCCGATAGTGGCTCTCGCCCGGCATGGCATCCAGCGGCATCGACTGAGTCGCGGCAAAGTCGGCCGCTGCGGTGCGCAGGGCTGCCGGAGGTGCGACTTCGTGCAGACGATTCCAGGCGCCGCTCACGTAGGCCCAGGCCTCGGTGGCGCGTGTCACCTGGGGTGTCACGCGCACCTGGGTGCCGCACAGGCGCGTGAGCGACGCCGCCTGCACCGCCAAGGTGGGCACATGGCCTACCGGCACGGCCAGCAGCTCGCGGTTGGGCCAGCGCTGGGTGCTCATGGCCGCGCGCAGCGGTTGCAGCGCGCCGTCCAGCACATGAGCCGGCACTTCGCCCACCAGCAACACGCCCAACCGGCTGTGCGCCAGCAAGGCCTGCGCCAACTGCTCACGCGACTGGCTGTCCGAGTCAACGGCGGTGGCGTAAATGCGCAGCACCCGCTGTCTGGGCAATGGCAGCTCAGCGAATTGCAGCGTGGCCAGTGGCACGCCATAACCTTGGCGGCGCACCAGCAGCCGTTGCAGCTTGCGCCCGCCGGACGATGCCAGCGCTGCCAACAAGCGCAGCGCGACGGTGGACCCCACATCGTGCAAGGCAATGAACTCAGGCTTTAATTTCTCGAACAGCTGCACCAGGGCCTCGGCCGGGCTGCCGGTGACGAACAGCTCCAACTGCTCATCGTTGACGCGCCGGCCGATTTCGCGCGGGTCATCACCCAGGTATTCGCCCGGCGACGCAGCGAACTGCGTGGCAGCCTCTTGCCGCGAATCGTCGGCGGTGCCGGTTGGCGAGGCGCCCGTGGCGGGCAATGGCGAATGGGGGTTTGACATGAGGCAGACCGGAGTTTACGGGCCGCGTGCGTGGCGCACAGGCCCGCGGCTGGGTGGCCGGCACTGGGGCGGGGGACCAGGAGCGTGGGCTTGGTTACCATGGTCGCATGCCCACGCTTGCACCCCCCGTCAACCTTACCGCCACACGGCGTGACGATGTGTGGCTGATCGGCCTGGTCAGCCTGGCCCACGGCACCAGTCACTTTGCCCAGTTGTTGCTGCCGCCGCTGTTCCCTTGGCTGAAAGACGAGTTCGCCGTCAACTACGCCCAGCTCGGCGCGCTGCTGACGATCTTCTTCGTCGTCAGTTGCGTGGTGCAGACGTTCTCTGGTTTCTGGGTCGACAAGCACGGCCCGCGCCCGGTGCTGTTCGCCGGCCTGGGCCTGTTGGTGCTGGCGGCGGCCGGCTTTGCCAGCAGCCCCAGCTATGCCGCGCTGGCGGCCGGTGCGGTGGTGGCCGGCATTGGCAATGGCGTGTTCCACCCGGTGGACTACACGCTCATCAACCGCATGGTGGCGCAGCCCAGGGTGGGCCATGCCTACAGCAGCCACGGCATCAGCGGCAACCTGGGCTGGGCCCTGGCGCCGGCCCTGCTGGCGCCGCTGGCGCTGGCCTACTCCTGGCGCGTGGCGCTGTGGGTGGCGGTGGGTTTTGCCGCCGCGGTCTGGTTGCTGCTGTGGACGCAACGCGAGCGCTTCGTTTTGCCGGCGTTGCCCGCCTCGGCCAAGGGCGACAAGGTGCAGGAAGGTGGGTTTGACTTCTTGCGCATCCCTGCGGTCTGGGTGTGCTTCGCGTTCTTTCTGTTCTTTGCCATGGTGCTCAGCGGCATCCAGGCCTTTGCGCCGGAGGCCGCACGACAGTTGCATGACGTGCCGCTGGCCTGGGTGGCGCAATGCCTGACCATCTACATGGTCTGCGCCGCCTTGGGCATGGTGGGCGGCGGCTTTCTGGCCAGCAACCCGGCGCACAGCGAGCGCATGGTGGCCCTGGGCATCGGCGTGGCGGCATGTGTCGCACTCACGCTGGCGTTTGCCAGCCTGCCCGCCGCCGCGGTGCCCGTGTTGTTTGGCGTGATGGGGCTGGCCAGCGGCTCCGTCAGCCCGGCGCGCGACATGCTGGTCAAGCGTTCCACGCCGGCCAATGCCAGCGGCCGCGTCTACGGCGTGGTGTATTCCGGCCTGGACATCGGCCAGGCCATCGCACCCTTGCTGTTCGGCAGGTTGATGGACTTGCAACAGCCACAGTCGATCTGGATCGGCATTGCCGCGTTCCAGTTGCTGCTCATCACCACGGCGTTCCAGGTGCACAGGGTGAGGCGCGCATCATGACCAGCCGCCCCGCAGGCCATGCGCTGGTTGAGGCGCTCATCGCGCAGGGAGTCGACACCGTTTTCGGCGTGCCCGGCGAAAGCTTCCTGGCGGTGCTCGATGGCTTTTATGAACACCGTGAGCGCATCCGCTTCATCGCCTGCCGGCAAGAGGGTGGGGCGGCCTTCATGGCCGACGCGCAGGGCAAGCTCAGCGGCCGCCCGGGCATCTGCTTCGCCACGCGCGGCCCCGGCGCCAGCAACGCGGCCATCGGCGTGCACACCGCGTTCCAGGATTCAACGCCCTTCATCCTCTTCATCGGCCAGGTTGCCAGCGACCAGCGTGACCGCGAGGCGTTCCAGGAAATCGACTACCGCCACATGTTCGGCCCCGGCACGCTGGGCCTGGCCAAATGGGTGGCAGAAGTTGAAAGCGCTGACCGCCTGCCCGAGTACGTGGCACGCGCCTTCCACACCGCGCTGCAAGGCCGCCCCGGGCCGGTGGTGCTGGTGTTGCCCGAAGACATGCTTACCCGTGCGACCAGCGCGCCAGTGCTTTCAATGGTTAACCCGGCGCAGGCCTGGCCGCAGCCCGCGGCGATGGCTGAGCTGGCGCGGCTGCTGGCCGGTGCCAAACAGCCGCTGGTGATTGCCGGCGGCAGCGGCTGGACGGCCGCGGCCTGCGTCGACTTACAAACTTTTGCCGAGCGCTGGCAGTTGCCGGTGAGTTGCGGCTTCCGTTTCCAGGACACCTTCGACAACCGCCACCCGCTGTATGCGGGCGATGTGGGCATCGGCATCAACCCCAAGCTGGCCGCGCGGGTGCGGCAGGCCGACCTGATCATCGCCCTGGGCGTGCGCCTGGGCGAGATGACGACCAGCGGCTACACCCTGTTGCAAGCACCCCGGCCGGTGCAGCGGCTGGTGCACATTCACGCCGGCGCCGAAGAACTCGGCCGCGTTTATGCGGCCGATGTGCTGATGCAGGCCAGCATGCCCGGCGCAGCCCGGTCTCTGGCCGAGTTGCCGCCACCCGCGCAGCTGCCGTGGCGCGAATGGGCGCAGCAGGCCCATGCCGACTACGAGGCCAATCATGTCGCCCCGCCCGTGGCGCCGCTGGACATGGCGGTTGTCGTGAAGACGGTGCAGCGCCTGGCCCCGGCCGATGCGGTCTACACCAACGGTGCGGGCAACTTCACGGGTTGGCTGCATCGCTACGTGCGCTACTTCGGCCTGCAGCACCATGGCCGCACGCAGCTTGCACCCACCTCGGGGGCCATGGGGGTGGGCTTGCCCGCCGCGGTGGCCGCAGCGCTGCTGTACCCACAGCGCACGGTGATCAACCTCGCCGGCGATGGTGACTTTTTAATGACCGGGCAAGAACTCGCCACGGCCACCGGCTATGGCGCGGGCCGCGGCACGGGGCGGCTGATCAGCATCGTGGTGGACAACGGCATCTACGGCACGATTCGCATGCACCAGGAACGCGAATACCCGGCCCGCGTGAGCGGCAGCGATTTGTTCAACCCCGACTTCGCCGCCCTGGCCCGCGCCTATGGTTGGGGCGCCGCCTTCGTCGAACGCACTGAAGACTTCGAGCCGGCCTTCGCGGCCGCGTTGGCCACGCCGCAACCCTGTCTGATTCACATCAAGTTGGCCACCGAAGTGAGCACCACGCGGGCCACCTTGAGCCAGCTGCGCAAGGCGTGAATAGGCGCATGAGACACACCGCTACAATCCGCGCCTTCGTCGGGGTGTAGCGCAGCCTGGTAGCGCATCTGGTTTGGGACCAGA
>JANMYI010000213.1:0-7008 GCA_031381955.1 Burkholderiales bacterium | reverse complement strand
TGCGGCAGCACGACGGCGTCTTTCACCAGGTCGGCCACATCAAACACCAGCCCGCCCCGGCGGGTTTTGCCATGCAGCACCGCCAAGCCGTGCGGCAGGCCCAGCACCCACGTTGCGGTGGCGCCCAATCCGTAGGCCAAGTAGTTGCCGTGGTCAAGAAACTGATTGGCCGCGTCGGTGGTTTCGTTGCGCTTTGCGCGGGTGAAGTCACCAAACCGCGTGGCCTGCGCGGCGATGCGATACAGCTGCTTGGTCAACCGGGCTTCCTGCGTCAGCAGCGCAGTCTGGTCGGCCGCATGGTCAAGCGCACCTCGGGCTTCAATCAGCAGCGGTTCCAGCAGTGCCGGATCGACCATGAACTGCTGATCCTTCAGTGTTTTGCTGCGTAGCCAGTGCTGGTGAATGCGCTCCAACCGGGCGCGTTGGAATGCCCGCGCCGCGGCCAGCCTCAGCGCATCATCAAACCAAAATCTGACCCAGGCTTGCAGGTACTCGCCAGGGCGGTATTCGCTCTGGGGTTGAAACCAAACAATGTCTTGCGGGCCTTCGGCAGCGGCAAACAAGGGGGTGCCGCCGCCACCACAGAAACCCAGCAATACGCCAGCCTTCGCCAGTTCACGCACGGCAGCCTGCGTGATGGAGGTGCCGGTGCCAAGCAGTACCGAGGTCGTGTTCGCAATGGGAATGTTCCAGTACAGAGACTCCTTACCCGCATCGGTGACGTACTCCACGCGCCCACCGTTGACCAACACCCGGCAATGCTCCAGGTAGTAAATGTTGGCGCGCTTGGAATGAAGAATCGTCTTCAGGTCGGACGGCCGGAGATCGTTCATGGCGTTTGCACCCATCCATCAAAGCAGCTCAGTGTTGACAGCGAATTCATGCCGCCATCTTGCCGACGCCTAGTCTCATGGGATGACACCGAAACCCCACCTTCACTGATCGTTTATCCAGCCTCGTCAATGCGCCGCGCCAGCCGGTCGGCTCGCGCCCACAAAGACCTTGCGCCCCTGCCATGTGCTGCCTCCCCCGCATACAGTTGCTTGCTTCAAGCCTTATACGTGCGAACCCGCCCGGCGCCGCATCTTCACGACACCGCCTCAACCATTGAGATGACCGAACCCGCCCCCACCCCCCGCCGCATCCTCCCCGCCCTCGTGCTGGCCCAGCTCGCCGGCACCTCGCCGTGGTTTGCGGTGAATGCAGTGATGCCGGATTTGCAGCGCGAATTCGGCTGGGCGGCGTCTGAACTGGCGTGGCTCACCTCGGCCATCCAGCTCGGCTTCATTGCCGGCTCGCTGGTCTTCGCCATGCTCGCGCTGGCCGACCGGTTTTCAGCCCGCCGCGTGTTCATGCTGTGTTCGCTGGCCAGTGCGGCGTGCTGCGTGTTGGCGGTGCTGGTGGCGCATTCCTTGCCCGCATTGCTGCTTTCACGTGCAGTGGGCGGTTTCTTTTTGGCCGGCATCTACCCGGTGGGCATGAAGCTGGCGGCGCTTTGGTTTCCGCGCGGCCTGGGCGGGGCGCTGGGCTGGCTGGTGGGCGCGCTGGTACTGGGCTCGGCCAGTTCGCACGGCTTGCGTGCATTGGGCGCGGCCTGGCCCTGGCCGTTTGTGTTCTACGCTGTGGCGCTGGCGTCGCTGCTGGGCGGGCTGCTGGTGATGTGGGCCGTGCCCGAGCCCTTGGTGCACATCGCACCCGTGCGCCCGCACCCCTTGCGCGCGCTGGGCCTGATTGCACGTGATGCGAAATTGCGCGCTTCGGTGCTGGGCTACTTCGGCCACATGTGGGAGCTGTATTCGGTGTGGGTGCTGGTGCCGCTGATCCTGGCCGCGCGCCTGGCCGGCGCGGCGCTGTCGTGGGCCGCGTTTGCCGTGCTCGGCGCCGGCGCGCTGGGCTGTGTGCTGGGCGGCTATGCGGCGCGGCGCTTCGGCAGCGCGCGCGTGGCTGGCGTGCAGTTGGCGCTGAGCGGCCTGTGCTGCCTGGCCGCGCCCTGGGCCATTGGCGCGCCGGCCCTGTGGTTTGCAGGGTGGCTGCTGCTGTGGGGCACCACGGTGGCGGGCGATTCGCCGCAGTTCTCGGCCCTGACCGCCACGAATGCGCCGCGCGATGCCGTGGGCAGCGTGCTGACATTGACCAACGCCCTGGGCTTTGCGATTTCGGCCTTGAGCATCGCGCTGTTCGTCAGCCTGGCTGCCAGCGTGCCGCTGGGCCACCTGCTGCCGTGGCTGGGCCTGGGGCCGCTGCTGGGGGTGTGGGCACTGCGGCCTTTGCTGAAGGCGGCGTGAAGCTGCCGCGGCCGCCAGGCGCCAGGAATCAACGTTTCAGATCACTTGCTTCGCGATGGGCATGCACAATGCGCCTCAGCCCTTCGTCTCAAGGCAAAAAGTCTTCCAGCCGCTGGCCGCAACGCAGGCCGTCGATCTGGGCAAAGTGCGCATCGTGCGTCAGCAGCGCGGCACCGTGTTCGAGCGCACTGGCCGCGATCCACAAGTCGTTGGTGGGGATCGGCTGACGTTTGCGGCGCAGGCCAGCGTAGACCAGCGCATAGCTGTCGGCCGTATGCGCCGTGACAGCAACGACTTCGACACGAGGCGAATCCAGAAAGCGCGCAAGTTCAGCGCGGTTCTTCGCCTCACGCGTGCCAGCCGCAAAGCCGCCGAGCAGTTCGCCCAGCACGATGCTGTTCAGGCAGATTCGTTCGGCGTGCGCCACAACTTCAACCACGGCGGCCTGCCCAAGCATGAAGGCCGTGTAGGCGTTGGTGTCGACCAGGATCGGGCGCATCGCCTACTTCCAGAGCTGGGCATCGACCTTGCTGAACGGTGCCACCGCGCGTTCGAACTCAGCCGCATCAGCCTTGCGCCAGCTTCCCGCCAGGGCGTCGAGGTCGTCGTGCCGCGTCAAGGCCGGCTTGGCGCGCCGCAGGCCCAGCCCCTGTTCGATCAGGCGCAGCACCAGTGTGTTGACGCTGGTGCCCTCCTTGGCCGCGCGCTTCTTGAGTGCGGCAAGCGCCTTGTCGTCGACGCCGCGCAGGCTGAGATTGGTCATGATGGCAATGTCGAGTTCAAAATGACATCACAGAATGCTAGCACATTGCCAGCGCCTACTCGCGCATGGGCCGCCACCTTGGCGATTCACGCCAGCCGCTGCACGCTTGGCATGGCGAACGGCAGGCCCCGTCGTATCGGCCCGTGCCAGTGAGCCGATGTCGCCTGGGCTACTCTCGCAGCATGAACAGCGCACGCTCCAACACCCGCCAGGCCGCCCTGTGGATGGCCGGCTGGCTGCTGATGATGGTGGTGATTGCCGTGGCCGGGCGCGAAGCCGCGCGCGAGTTGAACATCCTGCAGATCATGGCCCTGCGCTCGTTCATCGGCCTGCTGTTGCTGGCGCCGCTGGTGCACGCTGCGGGCGGCTTGCGCGCCATGCGCAGCCAGCGCAAGCGCCACCATGCCGGGCGCGCCGTGGTGCACTACGGCGCGCAATATGGCTGGTTCGTGGCCCTCACGTTGATTCCGCTGGCACAGGTGGTGGCGATCGAATTCACCATGCCGATCTGGACGGCGGTGCTGGCCGTGGCGCTGCTGGGCGAACGCATGAACGCGGGCAAGGCACTGGCCATTGCGCTGGGTTTGATCGGCGTGGGGCTGATCGTGCGGCCGGCCGCGGCGGGGCTGAACACGGGCCAGCTCGTGGCGCTGGTTGCGGCGGTTGGGTTTGCCTGTTCTGTGACGTTAACAAAGTCGCTCACGCGCACCGAAAGCGCGGTGGCCATCAGCTTTTGGATGCTGCTGTGGCAAGGCGTGCTGGGCATCGTGCCGGCGCTGCTGGTGTGGCGCTGGCCCACGGCCGCCACCTGGGGCTGGGTGCTCGTGGTGGCGTTTTGCGGCACCTACTCGCACTACTGCATGGCGCGCGCCATGGAGAACGCCGACGCCACCACCGTGGTGCCGATGGACTTCTTGCGCGTGCCGCTCACCGCCCTGGCCGGCTGGCTGATCTACGCCGAACGGCTGGATCTGTTCACCGTGGCCGGTGCCGCGCTCATCTTGCTGGGTAACCTGGCGAATTTGCGGCGCCGGGTGTGAGCCGGCGCGCCAGCGCGCGCAGCGGCCACACCAACAAGCCTACCGCGGCCACGCCGGCCAGGGCTTGTAGCGGGCTGGCCGGCGCCAACTTGAGCAGCGCCGCCGCGGCGGGCCAACCGAACATCACGGCCAAGGCCACCAGGGTGGCCACGGCAGCCACCCACCAGGCCGGGTTGGCCGAACTGGCCAGGCTGGCCAGCGGGGCATGCGGGCGCAGCAGCGCGGCAATGAGGGCCAGGTCGCCCAGCACCAGCAGGCCGAAGCCCAGGCTGCGAATCTGGCTTTCCGATGCACTCCGGGCCTGCGCCCAAAATAGAAGGATAACGATACAGGTGAGCAGCAACCCGCCCAGGGCCAGGCCGCCCCAGAGCAGCGGCGCATCAAACAGCGCGGCCTGGCGGCCACGTGGCGGCGCGTTCATGGCCTGGGCGTCTTCAGGTTCCATTTCAAACACCACCGAACAGGCCGGGTCGATCAGCAGTTCAAGCAGGGCGATGTGCGCGGGCAGCAGGATTAACGGCCAGCCCAGCACCACCGGCAGCAGCGCCAGCCCGGCCAACGGCACGTGCACCGCCACCACGAAGGCCATGGCGCGTTTGAGGTTGCGCGCAATGCGCCGGCCGGCGCGCAGGGCATGCACGATGGCGCTGAAATCATCGTCGGCAATGACGATGGCGCTGGCCTCGCGCGCCACGTCGGTGCCGCGCTGGCCCATGGCGATGCCGATGTCGGCCGCGGCCAGCGCGGGCGCGTCGTTCACGCCGTCGCCCGTCATCGCCACCACTTCGCCATGCGCCTGCATGGCGCGCACGATGCGCAGCTTGTGCGCCGGCACGGCGCGGGCCACCACGTCGCACGCAAGCAGGTGTTTGGGCAAGTCGGCGTCGCTGAGCTGGTCAAGCTGCGCGCCGCTCAGCAGCCGGGGCGCCGCGCCAAAGCCGGCCTGGCGCGCAATGGCCAGGGCGGTGGCCGGGTGGTCGCCGGTGATCATCATCACCCGCACACCGGCGCGCCGGCATTCGGCCAGCGCCGCGGGCACGCCTTCGCGCAGCGGGTCGGCCAGGCCGAGCAGGCCGGTGAATTGAAAGTCGTGCGCAGCCTGGCCGTCTGCCGTGTCGCTGCCCGCGGCCAGCGGTTGGCCGTTGCGCTGCGTGCGGGCCCGCGCCACGCCCAGCACGCGCAGGCCCTGCGCGGCCAAGGCTTCCACTTGCACTTGCAGCGCGGCTTGCGCGGTGGCATCAAGCCGGCAAAGCTGGGCGATGGCTTCTGGCGCGCCCTTGGCGGCGGCCCGGCGTTGCTGGCCGTCGCTCGCTTGCCACACGCGCGTCACCGCCAGCAGCGTGCTTGCAAGCGCGTATTCGCGGATCGGCGCCCAGCCCGCCAGTGGGTCATCGCCCCCGGCTTGCAGCTCGACGATGGCGCGTTCCATCGGGTCGAATGGCTGGCGCGGTGAAGCGGCTTGTGCACAACGGATCAGATCACTTTCGCTCACGCCTGGCACCGGCTGCAGCGCCAGCACGCGCATGCGGTTGAGCGTGAGCGTGCCGGTCTTGTCCACACACAGCAGGCTGGCCGCGCCCAGCGCTTCCAGGCTGGCCATGCGGCGGGTGAGCACCCGCTGGCGCGCCAGGCGCAGCGAGCCCAGCGCCAGGAAGACGGTGATGACGACCGGCACCTCTTCCGGCAGCAAGCCCATGGCCAGGGCGATGCCGGCCAACAGCGCGGCCAGCCAGTCGCCGCGCGCCAGGCCCATCCACACCACCACCAGCGCGCACACCGCGGCGGCCAGCAAGCCGATGCGCAACACCAGGCGCGCGCTTTCTTGCTGCAAGGGCGTGGGTGGCTGCGGCGTGGTGGCCAGGCTGGCGCCAATGCGGCCCAGCTCGCAGCGCGCACCGGTGGCGGTGACTTCGGCCAACCCGCGCCCGCGCGTGACCAGCGTGCCGGCGAAAACCTGGCCGGCCGTGCCCACTGCACCCACCAGTTTGGCCACGGGCACCGATTCGCCGCTGAGCAGCGACTCATCGGCTTGCACGTCGGTGCCTTGCAGCAGCTTGGCGTCGGCCGCCACGCGCTCGCCTTCGCCCAGCACCAGCACATCGCCCCGCACCAGCGCGCGCGCCGGCACGCGAACGCGTTCACCGCCACGCAACACCGTGGCCAGCGGCGCGGCCAGTTCGCGCAGCGCGCTCACGGCGTTTTCCGTGCGCTGCTCCTGCACCAGCGTGATCAGCACCACCACGGCCACCGCGGCCAGCAACAGGGCGGCGTCACCGCGCTCGCCCAGCAGCAGGTAGACGCCGCCGCAGGCCAACAGCAGCAGCAGCATCGGCTCTTCAAACACCTCGATCAACAGGCGCCAGGTGCGCCGCGGCGGTGGGCCGGGCAGCTCGTTCGGGCCGTCGCGCGCCAGGGCCTGGGCGGCTTGGTCGGGGGTCAGGCCTTGCAAGGCCGCGGCGACCGGTTCAACCATGTGTCGTGCGGCAGCCTTACTGAAACGCCACTTCGGCGAAGCTGCGCAGCTTGCGGCTGTGCAACTGGTCGAGCCGCTGCTGGCGCAGCAGTTCAACGGCGCGCATGCCGATGCGCAAATGCTGGTCCACCCGCTCGCGGTAGAACTGGTTGGCCATGCCGGGCAGTTTGATTTCACCGTGCAGGGGCTTGTCGCTCACGCACAGCAAGGTGCCGTAGGGCACGCGGAAGCGAAAGCCGTTGGCGGCGATGGTGGCGCTTTCCATGTCCAGCGCGATCGCGCGGCTCTGGCTGAAGCGGCGCTCGGGCGTGGTGGCCTGGCCGCGAAAGGGCAGCAGCTCCCAGTTGCGGTTGTCGGTCGAGGCGACGGTGCCGGTGCGCATCACCCGTTTCAGCTCGTAGCCCGACAGCTGGGTCACTTCGGCGACCGCGCCTTCCAGTGCCTGCT
>JANMYI010000180.1:0-3014 GCA_031381955.1 Burkholderiales bacterium | reverse complement strand
GGCTGCTGCGGCACCACGCCGGAGCACATTGCGGCCATCGCCCAGCGCTTGGCGGCCTACCGGCCACGTTCGCGCCGCGACCCGCTGTTCAGTGCCTTGATGGCGGACTGACCAGGCTCATGCTGACGCGCCGCGCTCGCTTTCGGGCGGCTCAATATCGGCCCAAAAGTCTTCGGCGCTGATGTTCAGGCCCACGCTGGCCAGTTGCACGGTTTGGCCTCCTTCAAAGGGGTGCAACACCCACAGGCCGTCAGCCCTTTTGCGATAAACGTCGCAGCGGCGGCTGTCCAGATCAACCAGCAGGTATTCGGCCAGGCTGGGCAACTGGCGATAGGCCGCGAATTTCTCGCCTCGGTCGTACGCTGCGGTCGAGGGCGACAACACCTCCACCACCAACACCGGTTGCGACTTGATCAGGGGCGAGGCCATGTCTGCCGCGCTGCATGTGACCATCACATCGGGGTAGAAGAAACTGTTCGCGGCGTCAACCTGCAGCTTGACTTCATTCAAGTAGGTGCGGCAGGGCGTGCCCTTCAGGTGCGGGCGCAACACCATGTACAAATTGCCAACCATGCTGGCATGCCGATCCTGCACCCCCGTCATGGCTAACACTTCGCCGCGCAGGAACTCGTGCTTGATGGTTTGCGTTTCGTCCCAGGCCAGGAATTCCTGAGCCGTCATGCGCGGGTTGGCGAGGGCGTGTCCCATGTCGAATCAAGTCGGGGTTGGCTGCGGGCAGTGTAGTGGCGGCCGCGGCGTCGCGCCAAGCGGCGCCGGCAGCGCAAGCCGGTGCCATGGCTACAATTTCCCTTCCCAAGGAGCGTTGCAACAGCGTTAAACCGCTGCCAGGCTTGGGGCCACGCCGATGCAAGTGCGGCGTTTCGCAACGGCGCTCGCGGTTCAACACTGCGAGACTGCCTTTTGACATCTGCCGTACTGCCCCTGCCATTGCCTCTTCGCTTGTCAGGCCTGGAGGCCATGAGCATCGAAGCCGGTTCACTGTTCGTGAACATCGGCGAGCGCACCAACGTCACCGGCTCCAAGGCCTTTGCACGCATGATCCTGGAAGGGCGCTTTGAAGACGCCCTGGCCGTGGCGCGCCAGCAGGTGGAGAGTGGCGCGCAGATCATCGACGTGAACATGGACGAGGCGATGCTGGACAGCCAGGCCGCCATGGTGCGCTTCCTGAACCTGATTGCCGGCGAGCCGGAAATCGCGCGCGTGCCGATCATGATCGATTCGTCCAAGTGGAGCGTCATCGAAGCCGGCTTGAAGTGCATCCAGGGCAAGGGCATCGTGAACTCGATTTCGCTCAAAGAGGGCGAGGCGGAGTTCAAGCGCCAGGCCAGTCTTGTCAAACGTTATGGTGCCGCCGCCGTGGTGATGGCCTTCGACGAAAAAGGCCAGGCCGACACGTTCGAACGCAAGACGGGCATCTGCCAGCGCGCCTACCGCGTGCTGGTCGAAGACGTGGGCTTCGCGAGCGAAGACATCATCTTCGACCCCAACATCTTCGCCATCGCCACCGGCATCGAGGAACACGACAACTACGCCGTCGACTTCATCAACGCCACGCGCTGGATCAAGGCCAACCTGCCCGGCGCCAAGGTCTCGGGCGGGGTGAGCAACGTGAGCTTCAGCTTCCGCGGCAACGACCCGGTGCGCGAGGCGATTCACACCGTGTTCCTGTACCACGCCATCCAGGCGGGCATGGACATGGGCATCGTCAACGCCGGCATGGTGGGCGTGTACGACGATCTCGAACCCACCTTGCGCCAGCGCGTGGAAGACGTGGTGCTGAACCGCCAGCCGGTGCTGAAGGCGGGCGAGGCTGCGCTCACGGCCTGCGAGCGCTTGCTGGAAGTGGCTGATTCGGCCAAGGGCGCGGCCAAGGATGAAACCGCCCGCCTGGCCTGGCGCGTGGGCAGCGTGAACGAGCGCCTGAGCCATGCGCTGGTGCACGGCATCACCGAGTTCATCAACGTTGACACCGAGGAATGCTGGCAGGGCGTACGAGGCGGCGGTGGGCGCCCGCTGCACGTGATCGAAGGGCCCTTGATGGCCGGCATGAACATCGTGGGCGAACGCTTCGGCGCGGGCAAGATGTTCCTGCCTCAGGTGGTGAAGAGCGCGCGCGTGATGAAGCAAGCGGTGGCGCATTTGCTGCCCTACATTGAAGAAGAAAAGCGCCTGCACGTGGCTGGCGGCGGAACGGCCAAGCCGAAGGGAAAAATAGTCATTGCGACCGTTAAAGGCGATGTGCATGACATCGGCAAGAACATCGTCACCGTGGTGCTTCAGTGCAACAACTTCGAAGTCATCAACATGGGCGTGATGGTGCCGGCGCAAGACATTCTTGAGAAAGCGCGTGTCGAAGGGGCCGACTTGATCGGGCTTTCGGGCCTCATCACCCCCAGCCTGGAAGAAATGCAGCATGTGGCGGCCGAAATGCAGCGTGACGACTACTTCCGCTCGCGCGCCACACCGCTGCTCATTGGCGGGGCCACCACCAGCCGGGTGCACACGGCGGTGAAGATCGCACCGCACTACAGCGGCCCGGTGGTCTACGTGCCCGACGCCTCGCGCAGCGTGGGCGTGTGCAGCGAGCTGTTGTCCGACGAACGTTCCACCGCCTACTTGGCCGAGTTGAAGGCAGACTATGAGCAGGTGCGCAGGCTGCACGCCGGCAAGAAGGTGACGCCTTTGGTTAGCCTGGCTGCGGCACGGGCCAACAAGGCGGCGGTTGATTGGGCGAGCTACACGCCCCCCGTGCCACGCGCCATGGGCCGGCGCGTGTTCAAGCACCAAGATTTGGCCGAACTGGCGCGCCACATCGACTGGGGCCCGTTCTTCCAGACCTGGGATCTGGCTGGCCGCTACCCCGCCATCTTGCAAGACGAGGTGGTGGGCGACGCGGCGCGCAAGGTGTTTGCCGACGCCCAGGCGCTGTTGAAGAAAGTCATCGACGGCCGCTGGCTGCAAGCGCACGGCGTGATCACGCTGCTGCCGGCCAA
>JANMYI010000170.1:0-10403 GCA_031381955.1 Burkholderiales bacterium | reverse complement strand
CGGCGTAGACCGGCTCACCGGCCTTGCCGGCAATCAACAGGCCCTTGTTGCGCTGGTCATCAAACGGCGTGGTCACGCCGCCCTGGGCCGGCCAACCCCAGGCCACGTCTTCATCTGACGCGGGCGTTGCCGGTGCAGGTGCTGGCACAGGCGCCGACGCTGCAGCCGCGGCCACCGCGGCCGCCGTGCCGGGCTTGAGCTCAAGCACGCGCGCCTCGGGCCTGGCATCCAAGGGCCGCGTTTCGACCTGCGCCGCCGCCACCACCGGGCGCACCGCCACGGCCTCGGGTTCGCTGCCCGGGCGCGCCACGCGCAGCACCTGGCCGACTTCGATCAGGTTGGGGTTGTCGATGCCGTTCCAGCGTGCCACGTCGCGCCAGTTCTGGCCCGCCTCCAGGCCAATGCGGATCAGCGTGTCACCCGGCTTGACGGTCACGTAACCGGGCTTGCCCGCGTTCTCATCGCCCGGCCGCACGGCCGGCGTGCCGGCGGTGGTCGGCGCGCTACCGGGCTGGGTGCGGCCGGCGCCAGCGCGGTCTTCCACCGGGGCGCGGTAGCGCGGTGAGGCGCAGCCCGCCAACACGGCCACCACGCACAGCGCCACGCACGCTGCCCAACTTGATCTGCCAACCTGCCGCATGCGCTCAAACCCCCGTGTCATTCGATGCCCGATTTTAGGGGGACGAAATGCACCGCCTCGTGCAGCGCGCGGTGCCACTGGCCACCGCGCCGGTCGACGATGCACAACGCCTGACCGGCGCGCCCGGCGCCAGTGAGCGGCGCCACCAGCCGCCCGCCTTCGGCGAGTTGGTCGAGCCAGGCTTGCGGCACGTCGTCACCCCCGGCCGCAGCCACGATGGTGTCGAACGGTGCGGCGCGCGCATGGCCGCCACGCCCATCGCCATGCACCAGTTGCAAAGGGCCGCGCAAGCTGCCCGGCATGGCGTGGCCCAGGTTGACTTGCGCCTTGTCGTGCAGCCCCGCGATGCGTTCGATCGACACCACGTGCTTGGCCAGCAGGCACAGCAAGGCCGTCTGATAGCCGCAACCGGTGCCGATTTCCAGCACCCGGCCCAAGTGCCCGCGCTGGCGCGCGCCGTCGCCTTCCAACAGCAGGGCCAGCATCCGTGCCACGACCGATGGCTTGGAAATGGTTTGCTGCCAGCCGATGGGCAAACTGGTGTCTTCATAGGCCTGGTTGGCCAGCGCGGCGTCAACAAACTCGTGGCGCGGCACGTGCAGCAGCGCCGCACACACCGGCTCGCAATGCAGGCCGGCGCTGCGCAGGCGCTGCACCATGCGCGCCCGCACGGCCACTGAATCGAGGCCTACGCCGGCCGGCGTGCCGCGCTGCCGGGCATCGGCCGCGGCTTCGCGCAGCGGGCGTTGCGGGCGCAGCATGGCGCGTGGCACCACGGACCGCGCGGCGCCCAGCACGGCAGGAAAGCCGGCCGTCTTGCGCGGCGGCTTGGCCGTCATGGCCGCCTGCTCATGTTGGGCTGGTGCCAGCCAGCCCGCGCCAGCGCTCCAGGCCGGCATGGTCAGTCAGGTCAACCTGCAGCGGCGTGATCGACACGCAGCCGTTGTCCAGCGCATGAAAGTCGGTGCCCGGCGTGGCATCGAGCGCTGCGCCGGCCGGGCCGATCCAGTAGATGGCCTCGCCACGCGGGTTGGTCTGCTTGATCACCGGCGCGCTGGCATGGCGCCGCCCGAGGCGGGTGATGCGCCGCGGCAGGCTGGGCGCATCGGCATGGTTGGGGATGTTCACGTTCAGCAGCCAAGGCCCGGCAGGCAAACCTTCTTGCAGCAAGCCCTGCACCAACGAACGCGCCAGGCGCGCCGCGGCATCGAGCTGGCCCCAGCCCTTGTCGACCAATGAAAACGCAATCGCCGGCACGCCGAACAAGTAGCCCTCCATGGCCGCGGCCACGGTGCCCGAATACAGCGTGTCGTCGCCCATGTTGGCGCCGTTGTTGATGCCTGAAAGCACCAGATCGGGCCGAACCCCCAGCAAGCCGGTGAGCGCCACGTGCACGCAGTCTGACGGTGTGCCATTCACCACCTTGAAGCCCGCACTGGCGCCGCCCACGGCCTCGAACACCGACAGCGGCCGGTTCAGCGTGAGCGCGTTGGAGGTGGCGCTGGCGTTCTGCTCCGGCGCCACGACGTCAATCTGGCCCAAGCCCTGGCAGGCCTGCACCAAAGCCACGAGGCCGGGGGCGAGATACCCGTCGTCGTTGGCGATGAGGATGCGCATGCGCGGCGATTGTAGGCAGCGCCCCTGCGGCGAGATGTTTGTGCCAGCCGGGCCGTGGCACCGCGCCGTGCAAGTGGTGGGCGGCACGCGCTGCGTGCCTCCTATCATTCACGCCCACCCTCTTATCAAGGCAAGACATGAAAGCCTGGACCTGCGAAACCCTCACTGGCCCTGACGCGCTCGTTTGGAAAGAAAGCCCCACGCCCGATCCCGCGGCAGACGAAGTGCGCGTGGCCATTCGCGCGGCCAGCCTGAACTTCCCCGACATCCTCATCGTCCAGGGCAAGTACCAGTTCAAGCCCACGCCACCGTTCGTGCCGGGCTCGGAGTACGCGGGCACCGTCGACGCCGTGGGCAGTGCGGTCACGCACCTCAAGGTGGGCGACCGCGTGGCCGCGCTGGGCAGCATTGGCGGCTTTGCCACCCACGCCTGCCCCAAGGCCGCTGGCGTGTTGCCGTTGCCAGCGGGCTTCAGCTTCGATGAAGGCGCAGCGTTCGGCCTGACCTATGGCACGTCGCACCATGCGTTGGTCGACCGGGCAGCGCTCAAGGCCGGTGAAACCGTGCTCGTGCTCGGCGCCGCCGGCGGCGTGGGTACATCGGCGATCCAGATCGCCAAGGCCATGGGAGCCAAGGTCATTGCCGCCACGTCCAGCGACGAGAAGAACGCGCGCTGCCTGGCCCTGGGGGCCGACGCCGCCATCAACTACAGCCAGGGCAACCTGCGCGAGCAGATCAAGGAAATCACCGCCGGCAAAGGGCCCGATGTGGTGTACGACCCGGTGGGCGGCGACCTGGCCGAGCCGGTGTTCCGCTCGATCGCCTGGCGTGGCCGCTACCTGGTGATCGGCTTTGCCCAGGGCGGCATTCCGTCATTGCCGCTGAACCTGACCCTGCTCAAAGGGGCCTCGATCATCGGCGTGTTCTGGGGCGACTTCGTTCGCCGCGAGCCCGCTGCCAACGCGCGCGCCTTTGCCGAGCTGGCGCAGTGGTATGCGCAGGGCAAGATCAAGCCCGTGATCGACCGCCGCCTGCCCATGAGCGAACTGGCACAGGCCTATGCGCGGATGGCCTCGCGGCAGGTCATCGGCAAGGTGGTGTTGGTCAATGAATGAGGGCCTGCGTTGGCTGCTAGCATCCAACGCATCCGCATAGGAGCTTTTGAATGGCCGTCAAGGTCTTAATTCTCGAAGACAACCCTGTTGCACGCAGTTTCCTGTGTCGCGTGGTGCGCGAAAGCTTCAGCGACAACATCGTCATCACCGAAGCCGGCGACCTGGAAACCGCGCGCCGGCTGGTGTCGCAAAACGGCGGCGCGCGCGGCACCAGCGGCGCCGACACCTTCAAGCTGGTGATGGTCGACCTGGAGCTGCCCGACGGCAACGGCATGGAGCTGCTGGGTGAACTGGCCCAGTACCCTGCCACCAAGATCGTGACCACGCTGTACTCCGACGACGACCACCTGTTCCCGGCCCTGCAATGCGGGGCCGATGGCTATTTGCTCAAGGAAGACCGCTTCGAAGTGCTGGTCGAAGAGCTGCAGAAGATCGTGCGCGGCCAGCCGCCGCTGTCGCCGGCCATCGCGCGCCGGTTGCTCACCCACTTTCGCCACGGCAACGGCGCTGATTCGAGCATCAGCAACGACGCCTTCATGTCGGCCAGTGGCTTGCAGGCCAACAAGCCCGTGCCCATGGAGCGCCCGCTCGACCATGAACGCCTGACGCCGCGCGAAAGCGAGGTGCTCACCTACCTGAGCAAGGGCTTCACCATCAAGGAGATCGCCGGGCTTATGGGCATCAAGTGGTTCACCGTGAACGACCACATCAAGTCGATCTACAAGAAGCTCAACGTCTCCAGCCGCGCTGAAGCTGCCGTGCTGGCCAGCAAGCAAGGGCTGGTTTAGTCACACCGCCGGTTCGCACTGCTGGCCAACCGCAGCAGCATGGTGCGCCCCGACCCCAACTTGAACACCGCCGGCCCAGGCTTGGCCGGCTACCCGGCAGGCTTTGGCGAAAGCGGGCCGGTGCCGCTGGCGGCGGAGCAACAGCGCCAACCCGACCCACTGCGCTGGATCCATTGGCACCGCCGCGCCCTGGCACTGCTGGCGTTGCTGGGTTGCGTGGGCGTCTTCGCCCTGGTGCGCGTGCTGATCGAAACACCACAACTGCCGGCCACCTGGCGTGACGCCGCGCAAGGCGGCATCGAGCTCGCCGCCGCCACGGCACCGCCCTTGCAGACCCACCTGGGGCAGCGCTTGCTGCGGGTCACCGCGGCCGATGGCAGCGGCGCGGCGGTTCAAGTGCAAGACCTGCACCGCTCGCCACGCTGGGTGATTGACGACGCGACCCGCGCCCGATCAGTGCTGGCCCACGAGCAGCTGGCTGCCCTGCTGGCCCGGCCCGAAGTGGCGCTGCACTTCGAAGGCAGCGGCAGCGTCATCGTCCAACCACAGCCGCGCGGCCTGGGCGGGCTGGGCCTGCTGTTTTGGCTGACGTCTGCGCTGGCGCTGCTGCTGTACCTGGTGGGAGCGGTGGCGCTGCTGGCGCACATCAAGCCGCGCAACGTGTTGTATCTGGTGATGACGTTGTGCCAGGCAGGCAACCTGTTGTTCATCGCCGTGCAGTCGATGCCTGGCCTGGGCGCCGTGGCCGGGTCGGCAGCGCACGAGGCTGCACTGCGTTCGGCGTTCGACCTGGTCACCGCGGCAGCCGTGGTGCACGCCTGCACCCTGCCGCCTTTGCGGGTGCAGCACCGCCTGCTGTTCATCAGCGCTACCTGGCTGTTCACCGCCGTGCTCACCCTGGTGATCGCGGCCGACGAGCTGCCCTTCGCCTGGGCCTGGACGCAAGCGGCCTGCCTGCTGATGGGCAGCTTGGCCGTGGGCCTGCTGGTCGCTTCGTATCACGCCGAGCCCAACCCGTTTGCGGTGCTGATGCGGCGTTTTGCCGTGGTCACCGTGGGCACCCTGGCCTTGTTGACGCTGGCGGTGATGGCCGCAAACCGCGCCGGCAACCTGCAAGAGAGCGTGGCCCAGGTGGGCTCGTACATCTGGTACGTGTTCTTCGCCTCGATGCTGCTGCTGCTGCCGTTCATGTCGCGCTCGCAGCAAGCACTGCGCGAGTTCGCCTTGCTGGCCGGCGTGAGCACGGTCGCGACCTCGCTCGATTTGCTGTTCGTCTCGGCGTTCTCGCTCAGCCACTTTGCCTCACTGTCGCTCGCCGTGTTCCTGGCCCTGGGCACCTATGCGGGCGCGCGCCAGTGGTTGCTGAACCAAATGCTGGGCTCGCAGCGCCTCACCGCCGAACGCATGTTCGAACGCCTGTACCGCATCGCGCGCGAGGTGGAGGTGGATGCCAGCCAGAGCCGCGGCCTGCTCACCGAGCTGCTGCGCGACCTGTTCGACCCGCTGGAGTTGCGCAACCTGGAGCGCCACACCAGCCATGCCCGCGTGGTGGGCGACGGCTCGGCCATGCTGGTGCCGTTCCCGCGCGTGGGCGACGACGCCGCCAACGCCAACGCCGGCAGCCTGCTGCTGCGCTTTGCCGGGCGCGGCAAGCGCATGTTCACGCGCGAAGACGCGCGCCTGTCAGACCAGGTGGTGGAACAGTTGATGCGCGCCGTGGCCTACGACAAGGCCGTCGAGCGCGGCCGCACCGAAGAACGCCTGCGCATCGCGCAAGACCTGCATGACGACATCGGCGCGCGCCTGTTGACGCTGATGTACAAGGCGCAGACCCCGGAGATGGAAGACTACCTGCGCCACACGCTGCAGGACTTGAAGACCCTGACCCGTGGCCTGGCCGCCAGCGACCACCAGTTGTCGCACGCCGTGGCGGAATGGAAGGCCGACATCACGCAGCGCCTGAGTGCGGCGCACATCGATCTCGACTGGTACTTCACGTTCGACGACGACTACATGCTCAGCATGGCGCAGTGGTCGGCCTTGACACGCATCATGCGCGAACTGGTCAGCAACATCATCTACCACGCCAGCGCCACCCGGCTGGAGATCAGCGCCACGCTCGAAAAGGGCCGCTTCAACCTGCTGCTGGCCGACGACGGCGTGGGCCGCAACCCGCAGACCTGGGCCCATGGCCTGGGCATGGGCGGTGTGCGCAAGCGCGTGAAGCTGCTGCGCGGCGACGTGAAGTGGCGCGAGAACCGGCCGCATGGCATCGTGTGCGAAGTGCGCGTTGCCGACCTGGACGCCAGGGGCTGACAGCAACTGCGCTGGCCAAAGGGCTCGGCAAAGCCGGCTGCGCGGCCCAGTTAGTTGACATATAAACTATTCATGGTTAAAGTTCATCCCGGTTGCCCCGCAACCTTCTGGGTGGAGGAACACGCATGAAGATCGTCTGCATCGGCGGTGGCCCCGCCGGCCTGTACTTCGGGTTGTTGATGAAACAGCTCAACCCGGCGCACGACATCACCGTGGTGGAACGCAACCGGCCCTACGACACCTTCGGCTGGGGCGTGGTGTTCTCTGACGCCACCATGAGCAACATGCGCCAGTGGGACGGCGCAACCGCCGCGCAGATCGAGGCCGCCTTCAACCACTGGGACGACATCGAGCTGCTGTTCAAGGGCCGCACCCTGCGCAGCGGCGGCCATGGCTTCGTGGGCATCGGGCGCAAGAAGCTGCTCAACATCCTGCAAGCGCGCTGCGAGGCTTTGGGCGTGAAGCTGGTGTTCGAATGCGAAGCCGAGTCCGACGCGGCGTATGCCGATGCCGACCTGGTGATTGCCAGCGACGGCATCAACTCGCGCATCCGCACCAAGTACGCCAGCACCTTCAAGCCCGACATCGTGACGCGCCCGAACCGCTTCATCTGGCTGGGCACGCACCGGCACTACGACGCCTTCACCTTCGACTTCCAGCGCACCGAACACGGCTGGTTCCAGGCCCACATCTACCAGTTCGACGAACACACCGCCACCTTCATCGTCGAATGCCCGGAACATGTGTGGCTGGCCCACGGGCTGGACCAGGCAGACCCGGATCAAAGCATCGCCTTTTGTGAACAGTTGTTCGCCGCCAACTTACAGGGCCACAAGCTGATGACCAACGCCCGCCACCTGCGCGGCTCGGCCTGGCTGAATTTCCAGCGCGTGGTGTGCGAACAGTGGTGGGTAGCCGTGCCCCAAGGCGGCTGCGCCGCCGCCCCCCGAGGGGAGCCGGGTCGCCCGGCAAAGCCGGATCAACCCGAGAACGATCATGTCTGCCATGTCGTGCTGATGGGCGACGCGGTTCACACGGCCCACTTCGCCATCGGCTCGGGCACCAAGCTGGCGCTCGAAGATGCCATCGAACTGACACGCCAATTCCAGCTTCTGGGCGACAGCCCCGAGCGCATCGGCGAGGTGCTGAGCACGTACCAGGAACTGCGCCGCATTGAAACCCTGCGCCTGCAAAACGCGGCCTGGAACGCGATGGAATGGTTCGAGGTCTGCGGCGAGCGCTATTGCGACCAGCTCGAACCCGAGCAGTTCATGTACAGCATGCTCACGCGCAGCCAGCGCATCAGCCACGAGAACCTGCGCCTGCGCGACAAGGCCTGGCTCGAAGGCTACGAGCGCTGGTTTGCGGCGCGCGCTGCCCGCCCCGCCGCCGGGCCGCCCCAAGGCGGGGCAGCCCCAGGCCGCGAAGCGGCCCCACCAGGGCCGGGCGGTGGCGAGGATCGCTGCAACGCGGCGACCACAGCCTGGGGGCCAGCGACGCCGCCCATGTTCACGCCCTTCACGCTGCGCGGCACCACGCTGAAGAACCGCGTCGTGGTTTCGCCCATGGCGCAGTACTCGGCGGTGGACGGCATAGCGGGCGACTATCACCTGGTGCACCTGGGCGCGCGCGCCATGGGAGGTGCGGGCATGGTGGTGGCCGAGATGACCTGCCCCAGCCCCGATGCGCGCATCACGCCTGGCTGCCCGGGTTTGTGGAACGATGAGCAAGGTGCGGCATGGCAGCGCATCGTGGCCTGGGTGCATGCCCACACCAGCGCCATGATCGCCATGCAGATCGGCCACTCCGGCGCCAAGGGCAGCACCCGCCGCGCCTGGGACGGCATCGACAAGCCCCTGCTGGCCAGCGACACCGAACCGAACTGGCCGCTGCTCAGCGCCTCGCCCCAGCAATACATCGACGGCGAGAGCCAGGTCTCGCGCGCCATGACACGCGCTGACATGGACCGCGTGAAGCGCGAGTTCATCGCCGCCACGCAGCGCGCCGCGGCGGCCGGCTTCGATTGGCTCGAACTGCACTGCGCGCACGGCTATTTGCTCTCCAGCTTCATCTCGCCCTTGACCAACCAGCGCAGCGATGAATATGGCGGCAGCTTGGCCAACCGCCTGCGCTACCCATTGGAAATGTTTACCGCGGTGCGCGCGGCCTGGCCCGAGCGGTTGCCCATGAGCGTGCGCATCTCGGCGCACGACTGGGTTGAAGGCGGCATCACGCCGGCTGATGCGGTGCTGATTGCCCAGGCGTTCAAGGCCGCCGGCGCAGACCTGATCGATTGCTCATCCGGCCAGGTGAGCAAGCGCGAAAAGATCACCTTCGGCCGCATGTTCCAAACGCCTTTTGCCGACCGCATTCGGCAAGAGGCCGGCATCGCCACCATGGCCGTGGGCGCGATCAGCGAGGCCGACCATGTGAACAGCATCATCGCCGCCGGCCGGGCTGACCTGTGCGCCGTGGCGCGCCCGCACCTGGCCAACCCGGCCTGGACGCTGACCGAGGCCGCCAAGATCGGCTTCACCGAAGTGGCGTGGCCGCAGCAATACCGTTCGGGCAAGGTGCAGATGGAAAGCAACTTTGCGCGCGAGAAGGCGCTGGCTGGGGCCAGCTAGCCACGCATGGCACGCCAACGCGACTTCAAGCTCCTGCGCGGCCTGAGCGCGCAGCACATCGGCCGCGAGGGCCGCGCGGTGAGTGACGACCACTCCGCCGTGAAGCTGTGGCTGCGGCTACTGTCGTGCAGCACGCAGATCGAGCAGGACATCCGCACGCGCTTGCGCCAGCGCTTTGCCACCACCTTGCCGCGCTTCGACTACCTGGCGCAGCTTGAGCGCCACCCCGAGGGGCTGCGCATGAATGCGTTGTCGCATTACCTCATGGTCACCGGCGGCAACGTCACGGGCCTGACCGATCAGCTCGTGACCGAAGGGCTGGTTGCGCGCGCTGCCGATGAGCAGGACCGCCGCTCGCTCATCGTTCGCCTCACACCCGCAGGCTTGGCGCGCTTCAACGAGATGGCGCAAGAGCACGAAGGCTGGCTGATCGAGCTGTTCAACGGCTTCGACGCTGAAGTGAAATCAGGCCTCTATGCCGGCCTGGGCCAGTTGCGTCTGCACCTGGCGCGCAAGCAGGAACAGACTCCGAGTATCCGCAAGGAAATGGACGCAACATGAACCACCACCTCGACCCCACCCTGGCCGCGGGCAACCAGCAGCAACTGGCCGGCTACAACGCCACCCACGTTCATTGGCAATGCAACGCCGGCGTGGCCACCATCACGCTGAACCGGCCCGAGCGCAAGAACCCGCTCACCTTTGAAAGCTATGCCGAACTGCGTGATCTGTTCGGCCGCCTGAAGTACGCCACCGACGTGCATGCCGTGGTGGTGACGGGTGCAGGCGGCAACTTCTGCAGCGGCGGCGACGTGCACGACATCATCGCGCCGTTGATTCGCCTGGCAGCGCCCGACCTGCTGCTGTTCACCCGCATGACGGGCGACCTGGTGAAGGCGATGCGCGCCTGCCCGCAGCCCATCGTCGCCGCGATTGACGGTGTCTGCGCCGGCGCCGGCGCCATCGTCGCCATGGCCTCGTGCCTGCGCATCGGCACGGCGCGCAGCAAGGTGGCCTTCCTGTTCAACCGCGTCGGCTTGGCCGGCTGCGACATGGGGGCCTGCGCCATGCTGCCGCGCCTCATCGGCCAGGGCCGCGCCAGCGAACTGCTGTACACCGGGCGCAGCCTGGGCGGCGAAGAGGCCGAGCGCTGGGGTTTTTACAACCGGCTGGCCGCACCCGAGCAAGTGCTGGCGGACGCGCAAAAACTCGCTGCTGACTTGGTGGCTGGCCCGACGTTTGCAAACGGCATCACCAAGACCATGCTGCACCAGGAGTGGGCCATGACCATCGAACAGGC
>JANMYI010000163.1:0-2241 GCA_031381955.1 Burkholderiales bacterium | reverse complement strand
GTCGTCGGCATAGACCCGGTCGTAGGCAATGGTTTGTCCTTCGATCCAGCCGATTTCGCGCATCTGGTCGAAGAAGGGCTTGAGGGTGACCTCGTCCTTCGCGCGCGTGCTGGGCGCGAGCACGCCGACGCGGCGCAGGCCAGCGGCGCTTGTCTGCGCACGCAGCAACGCCGCGTGGCCCGAGAGGCTGGCGACTAGCGCGAACATGAGAAGTCGTCGTGGGTTCATTCGATCACCTTGTCGGCACGCAACAGCACGGACTGCGGGATGGGGATGCCGAGGGTTTTGGCGGCTTTCAGGTTGATGGCCAGCTCGAATTTGGTCGGCTGCTCGACCGGAATGTCAGCCGGCTTCGCGCCCTTGAGAATCTTGTCGACCAGCTGGGCCGAACGGCGTATCTGGTCGACCAACGACGGGCCGTAGGAGAACAAGCCACCGACCTCGAGCTCGGACGTGCGTTTCAACATCACCGGCACGCGCTTTCGATTCGCCAGCTCGACAATCCGTGCGCGCAGATTGCTGGCGATCGTCGAGAAGGCAAAGATCACCTCGACACCCTGGCCGGTCAGCTTGGCCATGGCGGCATCCAACTCGCCTGGATTCGACATGTCGGCCCAGACGATCGCCAAGCCGAGCGCGGTGGCCGCCTGGTCGGTGCTGCGAAGGCTGGCTTCCGACTGCCGCTCGGTCGGGTCGCGCAGGAACCCGACGCGCCTGGCATTCGGCAAGATCTCGTGCAGCAATTCGAGCCGCTTTGGCGTGAGCGACTCGATGACGTTGATCACACCGGTCGCGTTGCCGCCTGGGCGCGCGAGGCTGGCGACCAGGCCGTTGCCCACTGGATCGGTCAAGGTTGTGAACACGATCGATATCGTGCCCGTGGCCTGCTTCGCTGCCAAAGCCGCCACCGTCGGTGGCGCAAAGATCAACTCCGGCTTGCGCGCCACCAGCTCGGCCGCAAGCCTGGGCAGGTCTTGCTGCTGGTCGTCGGCATAGACGCGGTCATAGGCAATGTTCTGCCCTTCGATCCAGCCCAGCTCGCGCATCTGGTCGAAGAAGGGCTTGAGGATGACCTCGTCCTTCGCGCGCGTGCTGGGCGCGAGCACGCCGACGCGGCGCAGGCCAGCGGCGGGTGCCTGTGCTTGCAGCAGCGGCGCGTAGCCCCAAACGCCGGCACCCAGCGCGAGCAATAGAAGTCGTCTTGGGTGCATTCGATCAACCCTTCTGCGCGCAGCAGCACGCTGCGTGGAATGGTGATGCCCAGCGCCTCGGCGCACTCGAACGCGATAAACTAGCTATCTGACTAGTTTGAGGAGCTGCCATGAAAGAGGTCGGCACTTTCGAGGCCAAGACACACCTGAGCGCGTTGCTCGACGAAGTGGCCCGTGGCGCTGAGGTACTCATCACCCGGCGCGGCATCGCCGTCGCGCGGCTCGTGCCTGCCAACGCCGCTCGTCGCAACGCACTTGGCGATCCGATCGCGCGGGCCAAGGCGTTCGCCAAGCACCAGACGCTGGGCCGCCTGTCGTGGAAGACGCTGCGCGATGAGGGCCGGCGATGAGCGGCTTCGTCCTCGACGCCTCGGTGGCACTGGCCTGGTGCTTCGACGATGAAAGCACGCCTGCGGCCTGGGCGCTGCTTGAGCGCCTGCGCACGGCGCCGGGCCACGTCCCCACCCTTTGGGCATTGGAAGTCGGCAATATCCTGCTCGGCGCCGAGAAGCGCCGGCGCATCACCGCGGCACGCAGCGCCGAGTTCCTGGGGATCCTTGGCGAGCTGGACATCCGCGCTGACACTGACGCCGCCGGGCGCGCGTTTCGGGATGTCCTGCCGCTGGCGCGGGCACAGGGCCTGACCACCTACGATGCGAGTTATCTTGAACTCGCTTTGCGCCTGGGGCTGCCGCTGGCCACAAAAGATAAGGCACTCCTGCGCGCGGCCACCGCGTTGCGCATGACGACGCTCCCTGCCTGAGCGCGGGCAAGCCGCGATGGGGGTATCGGCCTGCGTCACTCGATCACCCTGTCCGCACGCAGCAGGATGGAACGCGGGATGGTGATGCCGAGTGCCTTCGCGGCCTTCAGGTTGACAACCAATTCGTACAAGGTCGGTTGCTCGACCGGGATGTCGGCCGGTTTGGCGCAGCGGTCGCCAGATTGGTAGCGGAGCGGGTCGACGCGATCCACCTACTGGAGTCCGCACTTACCTTCAACATGCGTGCCCGGGTGATCGAACTGGCGA
>JANMYI010000153.1:0-8706 GCA_031381955.1 Burkholderiales bacterium | reverse complement strand
AGCGCCGCGCTGCGCGGTGGGGCCCGGCGCATCGGCATGCTGGCCACGTTCGCACCGGCGGCGGCGTCGATGGAGCAGGAATTCATTCAGTCCGCGCGCGAAGCCGGCAGCAGCGCCACGCTTGAATCGATTTGCGTGCCCGAGGCCCTGGCCGCGGCGCGCGGCGGTGACATCGAACAGCACAACCGCCTGCTGGCCGAGGCCGCGCCGCGCCTGGCGCATTGCGACGCCGTGTTGTTGGCGCACTTTTCAACCGCCACCGCCATGGCCGCCGTGCAGGCCGTGCTGGCCCAGCCCGTGTTGAGCGCGCCCGATGCCGCGGTGGCTGAATTGAAACGTTATTTCGTTGCCTGAAGCCAACCCGGCCGCAGCATGACGCTGGATGACGCCTACGCCGGCACGACCGTAACGATTGCCGGGCGCAGCGGTCTGCTGGTTGACTTGCCGGCCCTGTTCGGCCAGCGCGTTCAACAACTTCCCGTGGTGCTGCGCCTGCTGCTGGAAAACGTGCTGCGATGCTGCCAAGGCAGCGAACGCCGCGACGGCGCCGCAGCCATCCTGGCCTGGCTCGACCACGGCACAAGTCAAGCCGAAATCGCCTTCCAGCCCGGCCGCGTGCTGATGCACGACACCACCAGCACGCCGGCCCTGGTCGACATCGCCGCCATGCGCGAGGCGCTGCATGAGGCCGGCGTGGACCCCACGCTGCTGAACCCGGTGCTGCCGGTGGATGTGTCGGTGGATCATTCGCTGGCCGTCGAAGCCTGGGGCCGGCGCGACGCGCCGCAAATCAACCTGACGCATGAGATGCGGCGCAACGCCGAGCGCTACACCTTTTTGCGCTGGGCGGCGCAGGCGCTGCGTGGCGTGCGCATCCACCCGCCGGGCACCGGCATCATGCACACCATCAACCTGGAGCAACTGGCCACGGTGGTGAGCACCGAGCAGCGCGGCGGCCAGACCTGGTTCGTGCCCGACATGATGGTCGGCACCGACAGCCACACGCCCATGATCAATGGCATCGGTGTGCTCGGTTGGGGCGTGGGCGGGCTGGAGGCACAGACCGTGATGTTCGGCCTGCCCACCCTGCTGCGCATTCCTGATGTGGTGGGGGTGCGCCTGAGTGGCAGCTTGCCACCGGCCGTGCTGGCTACCGACCTGGCCTTGGTGGTGACGCAACGCCTGCGAGCACTCGGCGTGACGGGTGATTTTGTTGAATTCTTCGGCCCGGGCGTGACCACGCTCACCGCGGGCGCGCGCGCGGTGGTGGCCAACATGGCGCCTGAGTACGGCGCCACCACCGGCTTTTTTGCCATCGACGCGCAGACCTTGATCTATCTGCGCGGCACCGGGCGCGGTGCGGCGCACTTGAGCTTCATTGAAGCCTACGCGCGGCGCGTGGGACTGTGGTTTGAACAGCATGCAACGCCGCGCTACAGCCGCGTGGTTGAGATTGAGCTGAGCCAGATCGGCATGCACATCGCCGGGCCGCAGCGGCCGCAAGACTTGCTGCTTTTCAGCCAGGCCAGGGCAACGCTTGAGGCGCTTCACTTCAAACCACAGGCGGCTGCCGGTGAGCTGCCGCAGCACAACCTGCCCCCGCACCCGGTGGCCATTGCCGCCATCACCAGTTGCACCAACACCTCGGACCCCAGCCTGCTGCTGGCCGCCGGGCTGCTGGCTCGCAAGGCGCGCCGCCTGGGGCTGAGCGTGCCGCATTGGGTGAGAACATCTCTGGCGCCAGGCTCGCCGGCCGCAGCGGCTTACCTGGAACGTTCGGGCTTGATGGCCGACCTGGCGGCGGTGGGTTTTGACATCGTCGGCTACGGCTGCACCACCTGCATCGGCACCCCCGGCCCGTTACCGGAAATGATTCGCGCGGCCAGCGCGGCCGGCACCATTCGGCCGGTGGCGGTGCTATCTGGCAACCGCAACTTTCCGGGGCGGGTGCATCCTGATCTGGACCTGGGCTTTTTGATGTCGCCGCCGCTGGTGGTGGCGTTTGCGCTGGCCGGCGATGCGCAGCGCAACTTCAGCCGCGAGCCGGTGCAGCGCACGGTTAGCGGGCAAGCGGTGAGCTTGCAGGAGCTGTGGCCCACGCATGAAGAAATTGCCGCGGCGCTGGCGCTGGCGATCGACCCGGCCGACTACCAGCGTGCCTTTGCCGTGGCCAGCCACAACCCGGCGTGGGAAGCCCTGGCAGCGCCGCCAGTGCCCCGGTACCCGTGGAACGCCGCCTCCACGGCGCTGCGCCGCCCACCGTTTGCGGCCAGCAGCGAAGGCAGTCTGCTGGGCCACTACACGGCCTACCCCTTGCTGGTGCTGGGTGACGACGTGACCACCGACCACCTTTCACCGGCCAGCGCGATCCCGCCCGACAGCCTGGTGGCCGACTTTTTGGTGGCCCGCGGCGAAGACCGCAACGACTTGAACGTCTTCGCCTCGCGCCGCGGCAACTGGGAAGTGATGCTGCGCGCGGCCTTTCACAACAAGACGCTGCGCAACCTGCTGCACCCCGACATGCCGGTGGCGCACACCCTGCACGTGCCCAGCGGCGAGGTCGTGCCCATCTGGCAAGCCGCGCAGCGCTACCGCGATGCCGGCGATGCCGTGGTGCTGGTGGCCGGCGAGCGCTACGGCACCAGCTCGTCGCGCGACTGGGCGGCCAAGGGCCAGCGCCTGCTGGGTATTCGCGCGGTGCTGGCGCAAAGCTTTGAGCGCATCCACCGCAGCAACCTCATCGGCATGGGCGTGTTGCCGCTGTGCCTGCCGGCGCAAGCGCACCCGGCCGTGCTGAAGCTGGTGCCTGGCGATCGCATCGAAGTCGATGCCATGGCCGATGCGCTAACAGCCGGCTGCACTGTACAGGTGCGCGTGCTGCGCGCGCACGGCGCGGTGCAAGCCTTCAGCGCCCGCGCCGACGTGCAAACGCGGCTGGAATGCGAACAGCTGCGTGAAGGCGGCGTGATGCCGATGACGCTGCGGCGCTTGCTGCGCGAGCACGCGCCGGTCAGTTGAGCGTCACGGCAGCACCCGCGTGGCCAGGTACTCGGCCAGCGGCCCTAAACCTTTCGCTGTCAAGGGCTGCCGCCATGGCGTCGGCCGTTTCAAGGTGCGCTGAAGCGCACGATGCTCGATTGCGTCAACACATACAGCGCGCCATCCAGGCCCGCCAGCATGTCCACCGGTGAACTGGGCACCTGGCCGAAGGCGTAGGCCGAGTTGCCGTTGGCCAGGTCGAGCCGGCCGATGAGTGCGCTGCAGAAATCGGCGAAATAGTAGCTGCCGCGATAGGCCGGCGGGAAGGCGCCGCTGCCGGGGTAGAAAGTACCGCCGGTGATCGCACAGCCGGCGATGAAGGCGCCATCACCGGAGGGCGGGCTGGTTGCGCTGTGCCGGTAGGCGAAGAGCGGTGCGGTGACACCTGCCGCGCTGGTTGGGCCTTCGGTGCTCGGCCAGCCGTAGTTCGCCAGCGGCGTGCCCAGGTTTATTTCTTCCCAGGTGTTTTGGCCAACATCGTTGATGTGCATGCGCCCGGTGCCCGGCTGCACGGCGAAAGTGAAGGGGTTGCGCAGGCCGCGGGCCCAGATGGCGCAGGTCTGCACCCCGGCCGTCGTGCAGACGGGGTTGTCGCCGGGAATCGAGCCGTCGTCGTTGAAGCGCAGCATCTTGCCGAACACGCTGGCCACGTCCGGCGCCTGGGCGCTGTTGGCGTTATCGCCCACCGCGACATACAGCTTGCCGTCGCTGCCGAAATGCATCGCACCCCCGTTGTGGTTGGTGGCGGCCGACAGCGCCGGCAGATCGGCAATGACGGTGGCGCCACTGGCGGTGTCCCCGCTGGCGGCATAGCGCGTGACGCGGTTGTGCGTGCCGTTGGCGGTGGTCGTGTGATAGACATAGACCCAGCCGTTGCTGGCGAAGCCGGGGTGCAGCGTGACGCCGATCAGGCCGCGCTCGCCGCTGGAATCGATATTCGGCAGCGTGAGCATGGCTGTGCCGAGCAGCGCCCCGGCGCTTGTCACCACGCGCAGCGCGCCGCCCTGCTGGGCCACCAGCAAGCGTCCGTCGGGCGCTTGCGCAAACGCGGTTGCGCTCGACAAGCCGGTGACCCAGCTTGCATGGCGCGTAAAGCCCGCCGCTTGCGTGCGGCTGCCGCCAAAGCTCAGCGTGGCCGTGACCCAGGGCGATTGATTGCCGGCCGCGTCGCTGGCGCGTGCGCGCACGATGTGCTGGCCCGAGGCATGGGCCTGGGTATCGACTGCGACGCTGTGTGAGGCGCCGCTGCCGTTGCCGCCCACGGCCTGACCATCGAGCTGGATTTCGATCAGCGTGACGCCGACGTTGTCGCTGGCGTTGACGGTGACCGCGATCGACCCCGCAAGACCGCTGGCGAAATTGGCCGGCGCGGCGATGCTGGCCACCGGCGCCTGCACGTCGCCAATTGCCGCGTCATTGCCGCCGCCGCAGGCCACCAGTGCCACCCGTGCCACCAGTGCCGCAAGGCTCAACGCCGCCAGCCAGCGTGCCTGCAACGTGAAAATTCCGTTCATGCCCCGCTCCCCAGCATTCGCGGCACCCATTGCGCCGCGAGCGCATTCTGCGACTGGGCTGGCCGTGAAAACGGTGTCGGTGTACCGCGCCCGGGTGCTTGAGAAGCTGCAACTGGCGAGTAGTTGCGAACTCACCGTGTACGCCATTCGCAACGGCCTGGTGGGGGACTGAACCCCTTAACCGTTACCTGAGTACCAGTCAGGCCATCAGGCAGCGTCAGCCTCAACCACCGGCCACCGGCAAAGCTTTGCGACACAGTTGCCAGGCCACCTGGCAGTAGCTGGTGCTCGAACTGGTGCACTGCACGCTCAGCCGGGTGAGGTTCTTGACTTCGGTGTAGGCCCCGGTGTCGCTGTCCTGGCCCTGGCCGGCGAGATCCAGGCTTTTGGCGTAAATCTCCTTGCGGTTTTTGTCATAGCCAAACACGCGCACCTGCTGCGTTGCCGCGGCGCCGCCGGGGCAGACATCGGTCACGCCGGGGCCGCAAACCCGCACCCGAATGACCGGCGTGCCTGCCACCGGGCTGGGCACCAGACCGACCGAGCTGGCTTCGGGAATGGCTTTGGCGCAAGGGTGGGACTTGGACGAACAATCCTTGGCCGGTTTGCAGTTCGCCACCTGGGCCTGAGCCCACGGCGCCAGCACCAGGCCGAGCCAAAGAACGACCATCGAAGTGAAACGGGTGTGCATGCTGTGCTCCTGGAAGACGCAGCCGCCATCGACTGCTGCGCAATGTTCAGACGCATGCGCGCAGCGTCCATCCCTAACAGTGCGTTGGGCTTGAAACGCGCTGAGCACCCTTTCAAGGCCCACGACAAACGGCTGCTGCATCAAAGGCAGGGTCAGCATCAAGCCCACCCTCCCAACCCCAAGGTCAATGGGAAGCCGACCGCGAAAATGTTGATCTGTGGGGATAGGCGGTTCAAGCGCTTCTTGGCGCCCGGCCGGCGCCCGTGGGGTGACCAGCGCCGGCACTCGATGCCCTGATCGTGGCCTTCAGGGTCAACAGTCGTCCGTTGCGACAAGGTTAACGGGCCGCGGTGAGACGGTCAGGCCGGTTCGCCCCGGCCCCAAAAACCTCGGACACAGCCGGTCCCCGCAGCCCGCAGCGCCGGGCCGCTGGAACGGCGCGGTCTTGATGGCGATGACCTTGCGCCGGCTGCTGCGCCAGCCTGGCCGCTGACGCTTAAGGCGCCACCAGCGCGGCCAGGTACTCCGCCAGTGGCTCCAAATCTTCAGCCGCCAGGGCTTGCGCGGCCGAGGTCATGGTGCCGTCGAAGTCTGCCCGTTTGGCGGCCTTGAAGAGCTTCAACTGTTCCAGCAGATAGGCCTGCTGCTGCCCGGCCAGGCGAGGAATGTGCTGCTGCCCTGTCAACGCCGCGGTGTGGCAGGCCACGCAGTTGTGCTGCGCCGTGAGCGCGCGGCCCTTGGCCACCACTTCAGCGCTGGCCTGGCGGGCCGGCGGCGCCAGCTTCTGCGCGGCGTAGAACGCCGCCAGGTCGTTCAGGTCGGCGTTGCTCAAGTCACTGACGAAAGGCGCCATCTGCGCGTTCTCGCGCCGGCCTTCACGGAACATGAACAACGCGGTGACGATGAACTGCCGCGGCTGCCCGGCCAGCGAAGGAATCAAGGGCTGGCTGGAGTTGCCATCGGCGCCATGGCAAGCCGAGCACACTGCGGCGGCCTTGGCGCGGCCCTCATCTACGCCGGCCTGCGCGGCGCTGAACGCAGCGACCCAGAACGCTGCGATGAACACCCGGCGAATGTGCATTACCGTTCGTAGCTCACGCGGTAGATGATGCCGTTGTAGTCGTCGGAAAACAGGATCGAACCGTCCTTCAACTGCAACACATCGACCGGGCGGCCCCACATCGGCGGGTCGCCTTTGTCGTTCTCAAGGAAGCCTTCGACGAAGGGCTTTTTGGTCACCTTGCCGTCAGCGCCCACGGCCACGTGGATCACGTTGTAGCCCTGCTTGGGGTCGCGGTTCCATGAGCCATGCATGGCAATGAACATGGTGTTCTTGTACTCGGCCGGGAACATGCTGCCGGTGTAAAAGCGCAGGCCCAGCGGCGCGATGTGCGCGCCCAACTTGTCAACCGGCGGGGTGAATTCGGCGCAGGTGCGGTTCTTGCCATAGGCCGCATCGAGCAAGTCGCCCTGGTGGCAATACGGGAAGCCGAAGTGCTGGCCCTTGGCCTTGGCCACGTTCAATTCGTCGTGCGGAAGATCGGTGCCCAGCCAGTCGCGGCCATGGTCGGTGAACCACAGCTCCTTGGTCACTGGGTGGAAGTCCATGCCCACGCTGTTGCGCACGCCTTGCGCAAAGTTTTCCATGTCGCCGTTGCGTGGGTCGACGCGAACAATGGCCGCCTCGTTGTAGGTGGGCATGGTGATGTTTTGCGGCGAGCCGATGTTGAAGTACAGCTTGCCGTCAGGCCCCATGGCCAGGTACTTCCAGAAGTGGCCGGCCTGGTTGGTGGGGTCGAGGTTGTCGATCACCACCTGGCCCGCGCCAGGCGCGTCGAGCTTGTCTTCAATGCCGTCGTAACGCGTGATGCGGTGGCGTTCGGCCACGTACAGCGTGCCTTTGTCGAAGACGATGCCGTTGGGCGCGCGCTGGCCTTTGAGCACGGTTTTCACGGTGCGCTTGCCACCGGCATCGGTGATGGCATAGACGTTCGACAGGTTGCGGTTGCTGACGAACACCGTGCCTTTGTCGCCCAAGGCCAGCGAGCGCGCTTCAGGCACACCATCAGCCCAGACCTCGATCTTGAAGCCCGGCGGCACGCGCAGCTTGTTGATGGGCAGTTCACTGGCCGGGCGGCCGGTGAGGTGCGGCGCAAAGGGGTGCAGTGTGGAGCTTTCTTGCCCCGGCGCCATGCCTTGCTTCCATGCTGGGGCCGGTGCTGCGGCGGGCGTTTGTTGCGCGCCGGCGGCGCTGGCCAAGGCGCACAGAACGAAGGCGGTAAGGGTGTGGGAATAGCGCATGAGGGTGCCCTCCAGTGAACTGGTGTTGGGGCGAAGCCGCCCAGCGCGTACTGTGCCCATCCAGAAAGACCATGTTGACCCGTGTTGACCCGCATTGCGTGCCGCCAAATCGGCCGGGACGATCGATGGAACCACTGACTTGCGAAGTTCAACCGGCCGGTCAGCCCTCGGCGGCACGACGCTGGCCAACCTTGGTCTCAGTGAAGACGCTGAATGTGATGGCCGACGCGATGCGCCTGGCCTTTGCCGCCGTTCGCAGTGGATGGAAGACACCGACTTCATGCCCGTGCCCATGACGGGCCCGCTCAGCCCCGCCTATGTGGGCCTGCGTGGCGCGCCCATCGTGCCGGGTATGCGCATGCGTGCGCGATGGATATACTTGCCCGTATACTTGCGCCCGGCCCGGCCTCAGCGAACGCACCCATGGCACAGATCACCCTCTACATCGACGACGCCACGCAGACCTCCCTGCGTGACGCCGCTGCGCGCAAGCAGGTGTCGCAAAGCCAGTTCGTCGCCGAATTGATCCGCCACGCCACGCGCACCACATGGCCTGACGAGGTGCTGGCACTGGCCGGTTCGTTGCCTGATTTCCCGGCTGCAAACGAGCTGCGTGCCGGCATGGGCAGTGACGCCGAACGGGCGCCGTGGTGAGCTTCGCGCTCGACACCAACACCTTGAGCTATTTCATGCGCGGTGAGGGGCGCGTGGCGCAGCAGCTACGCGCGACTTCGCCGCAACGGGTGGCCTTGCCGGCCATCGTGGTCTATGAGGTCAATTTCGGGCTGCGCCGCGCTGGCCGGCGCGAGCAGCTCGATGCCTTTGCCCGCATGGTGCAGGTGTCAACGGTGCTTGACTTCGACACCGAGGCCGCCGACCACGCCGCACGCATTCGGGTTGAACTTGAAGCCGCCGGCACGCCCATCGGCCCGGCCGACCTGCTGATCGCCGCCACGGCGCGCCGGCATGGGTACGTGCTGGTCACCCACAACACGCGCGAATTCACGCGCGTGCCGCAGCTTCAAATCGAAGACTGGTATTGATCACTGCCGCTCAAGCAAATGTGGCTTTGCCACGTTGCTTGAACCCCACGAGGGGCGGGCCGGGCCGGGCTGGCCCGGCCCTGGGGGCACTCAGGGCCGGCCAGCATCGTTCAAGCCG
>JANMYI010000141.1:0-1768 GCA_031381955.1 Burkholderiales bacterium | reverse complement strand
CTCGGCTTTGAAGCCCTTGCGCTCGCAGTACTTCAGGTATTGGCGCAGCAGCATGCTGGCCCAGTCGCAGGCCTCGGTGCCGCCGGCGCCGGCCTGGATGTCGATGAAGCAGTTCCCGGGGTCGGCCGGGTTGTTGAACATGCGCCGGAACTCGAGCTGTTCGACGACTTCGCGCAGCTTGTCGGCCTCGGCCGAGATGGCCTTCAGGTCGTCGATCGCGACCTCGGCCTTGCTCATGTCGTAGAGCTCGGTGTTGTCGGCCAGGTTGCTGGCCAGATGGTCGATGGTCTGGACCACCGTTTCGAGCGATTTCTTTTCGCGGCCGAGTTCCTGCGCCCGCTTGGGTTCGTTCCAGACGCTCGGGTTCTCGAGCGCGGCGACGACTTCGTTGAGCCTCAGCGCTTTGTGGTCGTAGTCAAAGATACCCCCGAAGCGCTTCGGTGCGCTGGGTCAGGTCGGCCAGGCTGGTGCCGATCAGGTTGATGCGTTCGATGTCCATGGCGGCGCCTTGTTTTTGAAGGTGCGGATTATGGCTTGCACCTGCCGCTCAGGGTTTGTCCGCAGCGGGTATGCCTCAGGGTGCGGCGCTTTGTCAGACGGCCGTAAGCGCTGGGCAACGACATTAGCGCCTGTGCAGAACGGATCGTCCGTTCGCGCTTGTCCTGGCCGCTGTGCTTGCCGTGCTGATTGCCCTGAACCTGCTGCAAATGCTGCTCTACATCCCGCTGCTGGCGCTGGCCGGACAGGGCGCACTGTTTGTGCTGGCCGGGCCCAAGCGCGACAGCAACTTCTTCTACCGCCTGCTGCAACTGCTGTCCAAGCCGTTCACATTCGTGGTGCGCAAGATCACGCCGGCCAAGGTCAACGATGTGCATGTGCCCTTCGTCACCTTCTTCCTGCTGGTGATTGCCTACGCCGTGGTCACCTTCGAGAAGATCGACCTGTGCCTGCGCCTGGGCCTGGAGCAATGCAAATGAACGGCAGCGGCCTGGCCTACCTGTGGTTCAAGTTCAGCGCGATGGGCTGGCTGGTGCTCGGCCGCCACAAGGCCGCCGCGACGATCTTCGAGCTGATCCTGCAGCGCTGGCCGCTCGACGGCTATGCGCTGGCCAGCCGCGCGCATGCGCGGGCCCAGCGAGGCCAGCGTGACGCGGCCATCGACGACATGCAGACCCTGCTGGCCGCGCAGCCCGAACGCAGCTCGGCGTGGTGGTTCAACCTGGGTTACCTGCTGGAAGAAGCCGGCCGCTACCGCGAAGCCGAACCGGCGTTTCGCCGCGCCCTGGCCCTCGACGCCAAGGCCGACCGCGCCTGGTACGGGCTGGGCATGGTGCTGATCCGCCTGCAGCGCTACGACGAAGCCATCGTGGCGCTGAAGAATAACACCGTACTGCATCCGATGAGCCCCTACGGATGGTACCAACTGGCGCGCGTGCGGGTGGACCGCCAGGAGCCCGAAGAGGCCCGAAAGATCATTCGCCACCTGAAGGGTTTCGAGCCCAAGGTGGCGGCGCAACTCGAGCGGGAAACCGGCTTGGTGGCGTGAAGGTTCCGTGGAGCGTGAGAACCGGGCTCATCCCGGTGCGATTGATGTTGGAGGCAACGCGATGCAAGTCTCGGAAAGACACCGCCAGTACTGGCAGAAGAATTTGCGCATCACCGGCATTCTTCTGGCCATCTGGTTCGTGGTGACGTTCGTCGTCGGCTACTGGGCCCGCGACTTGAACTTCACCTTCTTCGGCTGGCCGTTCAGCGTCTGGATGGGTGG
>JANMYI010000342.1:0-2452 GCA_031381955.1 Burkholderiales bacterium | reverse complement strand
CAGCGACCCGCTCAAGGCCGGCATGCTCAAGCAGTATCGCCAGCACTACAACCCGCTGGGCAAGAGCTACTTCAAGGGCGGCGCTGGTTTGGTGAGCACGGCGGCAGACTATCTGCGCTATGGCCAGATGATGGTCAACGGCGGCGAGCTCGACGGCAAGCGTTACCTGTCGCGCAAGACCGTTGAGCTGATGCTGTCGAACCACATCGTCGGCATGGCGGGTAGCACCATCGCCACCACCGGCCCGGGCTACGGCTTCGGCCTGGGTTACGGCGTGCGGCTGGATGAAGGCATGGGCTGGGCGCCGGGCTCGAAGGGCGACGCCATGTGGGCCGGCGCCTGGGGCACCAGTTTCTGGATCGACCCGAAGGAAAAGCTGGTCGGCATCTTCATGGCGCAAGGCCCGTCCACCCGCGTGCAAACGCGCATGCTCTACAAGGGCTTGGTTTATGGCGCGCTGGTGAAGTGAGCGGGGGCTAGCTGCTCAAGGCCCGGCGACGCTGGTGCGGCTGGCGGGGATCGAACCCACGACCCTTGGCTTCGGAGGCCAATACTCTATCCACTGAGCTACAGCCGCAGGCATGCAGGGCGGCGGATTCTACAGGCCGCATCTTCCTGGCTGCGGCGGTGCCCGGTGGGCCAGAACCCGATCGCTATAATTCTGCGGTTTTGCTGTCCACACACCCGGGCGCGCAGCCCCAGCCCAGCCCCACCGAGGATGACATGAGCGATTCCCACCGCCCCGATGACGCTGACGCGCACGACGCGGCCCATGAAGGGCCGATCAAAACCATTCCACAACTGGTCTGGACAGTCATTGCTTCTTTCGTGGTGCCCATCATCCTGATCATCATGCTGGTCAACTATGTGGCTTTTGGCGACAAGCCGGCAGCGGGCAGCACCGGCCTGAGCGCCGAAGCGGTGGCCCGGCGTATTCAACCCGTGGGCATGATCGAAGTGAAGGACGTGTCCGACCCGGCTGCCATGAAGAACGGCGAGCAGGTCTATGCCGCGCAGTGCTCGGCTTGCCATGCTGCCGGGCTGGCCAACGCGCCCAAGCTCGGCGACGAAGCCGCCTGGGGCGCACGCATCAAGACCGGCCTGGACGCTTTGCTCACCTCGGCCATCAAGGGCAAGGGCGCGATGGGCGCACAAAGCGGCGGCGACTTCAGCGACCTTGAAATCGCGCGCGCCGTGGTTCACATGGCGAACAAGGGCGGGGCGAAGTTCGACGAACCCAAGGCGCCGGCTGCGGCCGCTTCAGCGCCGCAGTGACGCCTCAGCTTTGAATGGAACAAGCCACCCGCGGGTGGCTTGTTCACGCCCGTGTGACGGTGGTGACTTGCGGCTGCAGCACAAAGGCAAAGTGCTGCGGCATGTCCGCAAAAGCCATGTCGTGCAGCAGCCACTGGCCACCCTGCACCGCGTCGGCGGCGGTGGCGGTGTCAAGCGTGTGCACCAGCCCCAGGCCGAGGTCGGTAGCGACAAACACGCGGCCCCTTTCATCGAGCAACGCCTGCCTGTACACGGCCGTGCGGCCGCTGTGCGAGGTGATCACCACGCCAGCGCCTTCAGCCTGCAAGCGCCAGACCCAGGGTGCGGCTTCCAGTTCAACATAGACGCGCTGTGGGCCGTTCTGGAAGAACCAGCAGCCGGCGGCGTCGGCCTCGTAGTTGCGGTGGATGAACTCGCGCAGTTTTTCGTGGTCGATACGGCTGCCTTTGATGCGCGGGAACGGCCCGGCGGCCTGGATGCGGTCGTCGCGCATGTACCAGTCGCCGCGCGCATCCAGCGCCAACCAGCCGTAGCAGTGTGGCACCTGGGGCCACTTGGCCAACGCGGCCTTGACGATGTCGTCCATGCGCGAACTCTATGCCTGTTGCCCGAACCAGTTCAACACCGCATCGGGCAGGGCCAGCACATCGCCGCGCCAGGCGCCCTGGCCAAAGCCGACATGGCCGCCATGCGCCGGCTGCCACAGCGTGACGTGCGTGCCGGCTTCATGGCGCGCGGGCAGGCTGGTGGCGGGCACGAAAGGGTCGTTGCGCGCGTTCAGCGCCAGGGCCGGTATGCGGATGCGCGTCAACTGCGGCTTGGCCGAAGCGCGCTGCCAATAGTCGTCGGTGTTCTTGAAGCCGTGCAGCGGCGCGGTGAAGACGTCATCGAACTCGTACAGCGTGCGCGCCGCCAGCATGCGGTCGCGGTCGAACAGGCCGGGGTGTTGCTGCCACTTGCGCAGCGCCTTGGGCTTCATGCTGCGCAGGAACATGCGGGTGTAGACGACGCGGTTGAAGCCGCGGCCAATGGCGCGGCCGCTGGCGGCCAGATCAAGCGGCGACGACACGGCGGCCACCGCGCGCGCCGTGGCTGCCGTGTCGTCGCCGCTTGATCTGGCCGCCAGCGGCCGCGCTATCGGCCGTGGCTTCAACCGCGTCGTCTACACCCGCATGTT
>JANMYI010000125.1:0-7404 GCA_031381955.1 Burkholderiales bacterium | reverse complement strand
CAGCGACGCTGCTTCGATGGTGATGACGCCGCAGCGCCGCCCCGGCAAATCGGCCAGTTGCAACAGGCTGGATGTCCACACCGGCACCGGCAGCAGCGCCGCCTGCAGTTCACGCTGCCACAGCGCCAAAAAGCCGCAACTGGTGGTGATGGCGGTGCAGCCTTCGGCCGCCAGCTGGCGCGCGGTGTCTATGAACGGCTGCAGGGCCGCCGCATCACGCCCGCGCACCACCCGTTCGGGCGTGGCGCCCTGCACCACCCGGCGCAGCACCGGGAAGGTGAAAGTTTGCGCATGGCCGATGTCGCCCAGCGGGCGCGGAAAGCGCGTCTGCAGCATCAGCACACCCAGCATGCACACCCTTCGCGGGCAGGAAAACAGCGCGTGGAAAAACGGCAGCACCACCGGCGGCCACGGCGTTGGTGGAAGCCCCGGGCCGGGGCGCCCATGGCACGGCCTATGCTAGCGGGCTTGTCTGTATCACCTGCCAGGAGACCGCATGTCGATGTTCCGCCCTTTACTCAAAAACGCGCTCGCTGCCACGGCGGCGCTGGCCTTCAGTTTTGCCGGCACCGCGCAAGCCCAAACCAAATGGGACTTGCCTGCGGCTTATTCGCCCACCAACTTCCACAGCATCAACCTGGCTGAATTTGCGGCCGACGTGGACAAAGCCACCGCCGGCAAGCTGAAGATCACCGTGCACCCCAACGCGTCGCTGTTCAAGGCGCCGGAAATCAAACGCGCGGTGCAAGGCGGCCAGGCGCAGATGGGCGAGGTGCTGATCAGCAATTTCACGAATGAATGGCAACTCTTCGGCGCCGACGCGCTGCCCTTCCTGGCTGACAGCTGGGACGAATCGGTCAAGCTGTGGAAAGCGCAAAAGCCGTTCTTTGAAAAGAAACTGGCCGAACAAGGCCTGATGGCGCTGTACGCCGTGCCCTGGCCGCCGCAAGGCATCTACAGCAAGAAGCCGCTGGCCAGCGCGGCCGACCTGAAGGGCGTGAAGTGGCGCGCCTACAACCCGGCCACCAGCCGCATCGCCGAATTGGTGGGTGCGCAACCTGTGACCGTGCAGGCCGCTGAAGTGAGCCAGGCCTTTGCCACCGGCGTGGCCGAAAGCATGATGAGCAGCGGCTCAACGGGCTGGGACAGCAAGCTGCACGAGCACGTGAAGTACTGGTACGACACGCAGGCCTGGCTGCCCAAGAACGTGATCCTGGTCAACGCTGCGGCGTTCAAGGCGCTGGACAAGCCCACGCAAGACGCCTTGCTCAAGGCCGGCGCCGACGCTGAAGCGCGCGGCCTGGCCGCGGCCAAGAAGGCCAACGGCGAAACGCTGGACAAGCTCAAAGCCAATGGCATGAACATCTTGCCCCCGCCGCCCCAGCTCAAGGCCGACATGGCCAAGGTGGGCGACACGCTGCTCAAGGAATGGCTTGAAAAGAGCGGCGCCGAAGGCAAGGCGCTGATCGACGCTTACCGCAAGTAAGGCCGCAGTGCGCCGGTTTCTCGACGCGCTGTATGACGGGGCCGCCGGGCTGGCGGCCCTGTTCATGCTGGGCTTGTTGCTGATGGTGCTGCTGTCCATCTTCAGCCGGCTGCTGCACTTTCATGTGCCCGGCACCGATGCCTATGCCGGCTACCTGATGGCCGGTGCCGGCTTCCTGGCGCTGGCGCACACGCTCAAGCGCGGCGAGCACATCCGCGTGACGCTGCTGCTGGGTGCGCTGCACGGCCCGGCGCGGCGCCGCCTGGAAATCTGGGCCCTGGCCGCGGCCAGCGCGCTGGCGCTGCTGAGTGCCTACTACAGCGCGCGGCTGGTGTGGCAGTCGCATGCCTTCAACGACATTTCCACCAGCAACGACGCCACGCCGCTGTGGCTGCCACAGTTGGGCATGGCCGTCGGCACGGCACTGCTGGCCGTGGCCTTCATCGACGAACTGGTGCTTGAAGTGCGCGGGCGCCGCGGCACGGGCGATGTGGCGGCGCGAAGCGAATGAACGATCTGGCCATCACCGCCCTGCTGGTCACCACGCTGTTCCTCATTCTGGGCAGTGGGGTGTGGATCGGCCTGACGCTTTCGGGTGTGGCGTGGATCGGCATGCAGCTCTTTGCCAACCGCCCGGCGGGCGATGCCATGGCCGTCACCATCTGGGGCAGCGCCTCAAGCTGGACGTTAACGGCGCTGCCGCTGTTCGTGTGGATGGGTGAAATTCTGTTTCGCACGCGCCTGAGCCAGGACATGTTCCGCGGCCTGGCGCCGTGGCTGCAAAGCCTGCCGGGCCGGCTGCTGCATGTGAACGTGGTGGGCTGTGCGATCTTCGCTGCGGTGTCGGGCAGCAGCGCGGCCACCTGCGCCACCATCGGCAAGATGAGCCTGCCCGAGCTGAAAAAGCGCGGCTACCCCGATGGCATTTCGATTGGCTCGCTGGCCGGTGCCGGCACGCTGGGGCTGCTGATTCCGCCGTCGATCATCATGATCGTCTACGGCGTCAGCGCCGATGTCTCGATTGCCCAGTTGTTCATTGCCGGCGTGCTGCCGGGCATCATGCTGGCGCTGCTGTTTTCGGGTTACCTCGTCTACTGGGCGCTGCGCCACCCCACGCTCGTGCCACCGGCCGACCTGCGCATGAACTTCGGCGCCAAGCTGCGCGAATCGCGCTACCTGATTCCGGTGATTCTGCTGATCGTGGCCGTGCTGGGCAGCATCTACACCGGTGTGGCCACGGCCACCGAGGCGGCGGCGCTGGGCGTGCTGGGCGCGCTGGTGATCAGTGCGGCCCAGGGGTCGCTGACCTGGTTAACGTTCAAGGAAAGCTTGTTGGGCGGCACGCGGCTGTATTGCATGATCGCGCTGATACTTTCCGGCGCGGCGTTCCTCACATTGAGCATGGGCTACATCGGCCTGCCGCGCCACCTGGCCGAATGGATCGGCACGCTGGGCTTGACGCCGTTTCAACTGCTGGCCGCGCTCACCGTTTTCTACATCGTGCTGGGCTGTTTTCTCGATGGCATCTCGATGGTGGTGCTGACCATGGGCGTGATCCTGCCCACCATCCAGAAGGCGGGCATCGACACCCTGTGGTTCGGCATCTTCATCGTGCTGGTGGTGGAGATGGCGCAGATCACCCCACCCGTGGGCTTCAACCTGTTCGTGCTGCAGGGCATGACGGGGCGCGAGATCGGCTGGATCGCGCGCGTCACCCTGCCCTTCTTCTTCCTGATGATCGCCGCGCTGGCCCTGATTTACGCCTTCCCGCAGATCGTGACCTGGCTGCCGCAGCAAATGCGCGGCTGACGCCACCGACGCAGCCCTCTTGGCCAATGCGGTGCAAATAGCGCGCCGCGTGCCTGGCTTTTTTGCGCTTTGCCGCGCGGCAGTGAACCTAGGATGGGCTGATCCAGCGTAGCGCCCGGTTCGGGCGCCGCAGTGCACGCCTGCCCCGGGGAAGCGCCCAGATGTCCGATCTTTCAATGCCGCCGCTCAGCCTGGTGCCGCACGAGGGTGCTGCGCCGCCGGGTGCGCAAGAGCGCTTTGCCTGGCCGACGCCGCCCTTTGCCTGCTACGCACCACCCCAGCCCATGATGCAGCCGCTGGGCTGCGAAATCGAGGGCACCAACGGCCGCCTGATGAAGGGGCAGCTGGTGCTGCTGGACCTGGCCGCCAGCGTGGCCCAGGTCATCGTGGCACCGGCACGCACCGCCATGCCGCTGCGCTTCTCGCAGTTTCGCCGCCTGATCCTCACCGAGCCGCTGGCGCGACAGGCGCTGGCCGCGGGCGACGCCGCCTTGCAAGCATTTGATGGCGCTACCAGCACCAAATTCAGCATCGCCCTGAATGGCGCACCCGCGCTGGAAGGCCAGACCCTGGGGCATGTGGAAAGCGAAGCCGGGCTGTTCTTATTCGAGCCGGTGGGTGACGCCGGCCACTTGCGCCGCAGCTTCGTGCCGCGCGCCGCGTACAGCCACGCCGACATCGGCCAGCGCATCGGCGAAGTGTTGATCGAACAGCACCTGGCCACGCCGCAGCAGGTGCAGTCCGCGCTGGAGCAGCAAAACCAGTTGCGCCACCAGAAGATCGGCGACATCCTGCTCACGCGCCAGATCGTCACACCTGAACAACTCGTTGAGGCGATAGCCCAGCAGTCGCGCATGCCCATGGTGCGCATCGGCGAGGCGCTCATCGCCTTGGGCTTCATCAACACCGACCAGCTCAACGAAGCCCTGGCGCAGCAGCGCGAAGACCGCAGCGTGCCGCTGGGCGAGGTGCTGGTGCGCATGGGTTACGTGACCCGCCCAGACCTGCAAACCGCGCTGGCGCGAAAGATGGGCTACCCGCTGGTGGACGTGGCGGCCTTCCCGGCCGAGACCGACGCCCTGGCCAAACTGCCCTACCCGGTGGCCACGCGCTTGCAGGCGCTGCCGCTGCTGCTGCGTGCCGGGCGGCTGATCGTGGCGTTGGACGACCCGTCGCGGCCCGACAAGATCGACGAGATCGAGTTCGCCATCCAGGGCAAGGTGTTGCCGGTGCTGGCGTTCTCGCAAGCCCTGCCCGGCGCCATCGACAAAGCTTACGAGCGCATGGGCGCCGACGTGCAGGCGGCCAAACTGGCGGCTGCAGAGGCCGAAGGGTCAAACGACTACGAGCTGGACGACGCCGGCAAACTGCTGGCGTCACTCGAACAGCAAACCGGCGAGCACGAAGAGGGCGATGCGTCGCAGATCGAGCAGAGCGACAACTCGCTGGTGCGGCTGATCAATTCGATGATCGTCGAGGCGCAAACACAAGGCGTGTCGGACATCCATGTCGAATGCCAGCCGGGCAAGCAGAAGGTGAAGATCCGCTTTCGCAAGGATGGCCTGCTGCGCCCCTACATCGAGCTGCCGAACACCTACCGCAGTGCGCTGATCGCACGCATCAAGATCATGTGCGACCTCGACATTTCCGAGCGCCGCAAGCCGCAAGACGGCAAGATCAACTTCGGCAAGTTCATGACCGGCCAGAGGCTCGAACTGCGCGTGGCCACCATCCCCACCAACAACGGGCTGGAAGACGCGGTGCTGCGGCTGCTGGCTTCAGCCAAGCCGATTCCGCTGAACGACCTGGGCCTGGCGCCCGAGAACCTGCGCAAGCTCAAGGCGTGTTCCCAGCGGCCTTACGGCATGCTGCTGTGCGTGGGCCCCACGGGCTCGGGCAAGACGACCACGCTGCATTCGGTGCTGGGCTTCATCAACACCCCCGAGCGCAAGCTGTGGACGGCCGAAGACCCGGTGGAAATCACCCAGGCCGGCATCCGCCAGGTGCAGGTGAATCCGAAGATCGACTTCACCTTCGCCAAGGCGCTGAAGGCCTTCTTGCGCGCCGACCCGGACGTGATCATGGTGGGCGAAATCCGCGACAGCGAGACCGCGCAAATGGCCGTCGAAGCTTCACTCACCGGCCACCTGGTGATGAGCACGCTGCACACCAACAGCGCGTGTGAAACCGTGACGCGCCTGCTCGACATGGGCATGGACCCGTTCAACTTTGCCGACGCCTTGCTGGGCGTGCTGGCACAGCGCCTGGTGCGCCGCATTTGCGGCAAGTGCAAGGACTCGCGCGAGGCCAGCGAAGAAGAAGTGAGCGAGCTGCTCGGCGACTACATGAAGTCGTACGGTGAATGCGAAAACCAACCCAAGCGCGAGGACCTGCTGGCCACGTGGCAGGAACGCTTCGGCACCGATGGCAAGCTGCGCCACTACTTCGGCAAGGGCTGCCCAAATTGCGACAACTCCGGCTTTCGCGGCCGCGCCGGCATTCATGAGCTGCTGGTGGGCTCACGCCAGATGCGCCACCTCATTCAAACCGGCGCGCGGCCCAACGAACTGCTGGCCACGGCGCAAAGCGAAGGGCTGAACACCCTGCGGCAAGATGGCATCGAGAAGGTGCTGGCCGGTGTCACTTCAATAGAAGAGGTGCGTGCCAGCAGCAATGCTTGAGCGGTGATGCGAATGAAACGGCGCCCGTCAAATGAAACGGCGCCCACCGGGCGCCGTGTGTTGACTCAAAACCGAAAATCAATTCGCGCGTCGCGCGTTTCGCCTTCTCGCTACGGCGCCCAGGGCAGCCAGGCCGCCCAACATCAAGGCCCAGGTGCCTGGCTCGGGCACCGCCGGCGTGGTGTTGATGATGTCGGCCGTGACGAAAATGCCGTCTTCAGGCTGCGCCGGGAACTCGCCCAGCACACTGGACACAAAGGTCGAGGTGGCAGCGTCCCAGCGCACGCGCCAGACCTGGTGCCCCGTTTCACCGGTGATGATGGCGTCGCCGATGTAGGCTGCGAAGTCTGAGGCGGGTGCCTTGACCACATTGACGGCAAACGAGGCCGCGTAAAAGCCTTCAACAGGATTGCCGCTGCTGCCCAGGTTGGTGGGCACGAAACTCACCATTTCAGCCCCAAACAAACCGGTGATGACAGTGCTCATGGTGCCGCTCGGCGAGACGGCGCGCAGCGTGCCTGAGCCCTCGGATGCCACGAACAAGGTGCCCGCGGCGTAGTTGCCGAAGCTCTGCGGTGCAAAGCTGAGCCCTTCAGCGTCTTCGCCCACCGATGCCAGCAAACTGGCCGTGCCCGTATTGCTCACCCTGTAGACATTGCCTGCGGAGGTGGCCACGATCATCTGGTTGCCATACAAGCCATAGGGGTCGAACGCGATGCTGCGCACGCCACCTGACAAGCCGGTAACGAAATTGCCCTGCGAGCTGCCATTGTTCGCAATGCGGTACACGGTGCCCAACGCTTCGGAGCCGGCAAAAATGTCACGCGCGCCATAGCCGCCGATGCCCAGCGAGCTGCTGACATACACCTCACCCGTGAACCCTGGAATGGGTGCACCGAACTTGGCCACGCCGGTGCCCAGCAGGGTGGTCTGGTAGAGCTGGTTGTTGTTGGCACCGAAGTAGACCGAGCCCACGAACTTGTTGCCAGCATAGGCAAAGCCGATGGTCGCGTTGTTGGACAGCACCGCGTTCAGGTCGGTCGTGCTGACGAACGGGCTGAAGGTGATGGCTTGGGCCGCGGGTGCCGCGCAGACGGCAGCGGTTGCTGCCAGGGCGGCCAGGCTGTGGCGAAGGTTCATGTTTGCGGACTCGGTGGTTGGGGTGGATCGGGCCATTCTGTGACACAAGTCACAACCCAACAACCGCCTATTGAGGGAACCCGCCCCTTGTTTCGGCTAAGTATTTACCCCGTGTCGCGCGGTGCTAGGCGCCGCCCTCCGCCGCCATCAGCCGCCGCCGCGCTGGGTGTAAAGATCGAAGTGGCGCATGAAGGCATGGCGAGTGGCGTCGTCGATACCGTGGAAGGCAAAGCTCACCTGCAAGCGCGGCACCGTGGCCAGGGCGATGCGGCGCGGCGGCAGCACCTG
>JANMYI010000100.1:0-5146 GCA_031381955.1 Burkholderiales bacterium | reverse complement strand
TTTCCCGACCTGCCCGCGCTCATCAATGTGGCCAAAGCCAACGGCGTGCTCACGGCGTTGGACAACACCTGGGGCGCGCGTCGATCTGGCGGCGTGGGGCATCAGCCACCGCCTGTACGACCCGGCCGATGCGCCGGCCCTGGCCGCGCTGATCACACCCGCCACCAAGCTGGTGTGGCTGGAAGCGCCGGGCTCGATCACCATGGAATTTCCCGACCTGCCCGCGCTCATCAATGTGGCCAAAGCCAACGGCGTGCTCACGGCGTTGGACAACACCTGGGGCGCCGGCGTGGCCTTCAATGCCTTTGCGCTGGGGGTGGACATCAGCGCGCATGCCTTGACCAAGTTTCCCTCGGGCGGTGGCGATGTGTTGATGGGCGCGGTGACCACCCGCGACCACGCTTTGCACCTGCGCCTGAAGGGCAGCCACATGCGGCTGGGCTGGGGCGTGGGCGCGAACGATGTCGAAGCTGTCTTGCGCTCGCTGCCCAGCCTGGCCGTGCGCGACCGCGCCAGCGACCTGGCCGCGCGCCAACTGGCGGCCTGGTGGACGCACCAGCCGCAAATCGCGCAGGTGCTGCATCCCGCCCTGGCCGGCTCGCCGGGCCATGCCCATTGGCGCCAGACGTGCAGCCAGGCCGCGGGCCTGTTCTCTGTCATCTTCAAGCCCGAGCATGGGCCAGACCAGGTGCATGCCTTTGTGGATGCGCTCAAGCTCTACAAGATCGGCTACTCCTGGGCCGGCCCGGTGAGCCTGGTGGTGCCGTACGAACTGGCGCAGTTGCGCGCAAAGCCGGCTTGGGCCGGCACCCTGGTGCGCTTCTCCATCGGCCTGGAAGAGGTGGAAGACCTGCGGCGCGATGCGCAACAGGCGCTGCGGCGGGTGTTCGGCTGAGGTGCCAGGCTAACGTTTGGGTTCAGCCTTGCGGCCGCACGTTGCGCCCTGGCCTCAAGCCCCCGGTTTGGTCGACACCTTGTGCCGCATCATGCGGCCCTTCTCTCGTTCCCAGTCTTTCTCTTTCTCGGCATTGCGCTTGTCGTGCTGCGCCTTGCCCTTGGCCAGTGCAATCTCGGCCTTCACGCGGGGGCCCTTGAAGTGCAGGTTCAGCGGCACCAGCGTGTAGCCCTTTTGCTCGATCTTGCCCACCAGCCGCTTGATCTCCGCCTTGTGCATCAGCAGCTTCTTGGTGCGGTCGGCCTCGGGGTGCACGTGGGTGGAGGCGCTACGCAGCGCGTTGATTCGGCAGCCGATGAGGTACAGCTCGCCGTCGCGGATGAGCACGTAGCCATCGGTGAGCTGCACCTGGCCGGCGCGGATGGCCTTGATCTCCCAGCCTTCGAGCACCATGCCGGCCTCGAAGCGTTCTTCGATCAGGTAGTCGTAACGCGCGCGGCGGTTTTCAGCGATGTTGGCCATGGGCTCCTGGGTACCGGCAAGGCCGTGCGCGTGGCCGCCTAAAATCGAGTGATTGTATGAAGCACGTCAGCAAATCCGTTCTGCTGTGGTACTCGCCGCGCGAGATGTACGAGCTGGTGATCGACGTGCCACGCTATGCCAGTTTCCTGCCCTGGTGCGCGGGCGCCGAGGTGCTTGAACGCAGCGAGCAGGGCATGGTGGCGCGGCTGCAGTTGGCATTTGCCGGTGTGCGCCACGCGTTCACCACGCGCAATGAACACACACCCAATGAACAGGTCGTCGTGCGGCTGGTCGATGGCCCGTTCTCGCTGCTCGATGGCACCTGGGACTTCAAGCCGCTGGGCCGCCCGGGTGGCGACGAGCAGGCGTGCAAGATCGAGTTCGACTTGCGCTACGCCTTTGCCAGCCCCGCTCTCGAAGCCGTGCTCAGCCCAGCCTTCGACCGCGTGGCCAACAGCTTCGTTGATTCGTTCGTGAAGCGCGCCGAAGACGTCTATGGCCCACGCTGAAGCGGTCACCATCGGCGTGGAGGTGGTCTATTGCGCCGCGCCAGGCGAGGTTGACAGCACGGCATTGCAACTGCCTGTTGGCGCGCTGCTGGGTGACGCACTGTTGCAAAGTGGCGTGTTGCAGCGGCACGGCCTGGAAGGCGCGCCCTTGAGCTGTGGCGTGTGGGGCAAGGTCGGTGAGCTTGGCGCCGTGCTGCGCGAGCGCGACCGTGTGGAAATCTACCGCCCGCTCACCGTCGACCCGAAAGAGGCGCGCCGGCTGCGCTACAAGCGCGCGACGAAAGCCAAACCCTGAGGCCGCCTTAGCGGCAATCGCTCGCGATCACCTCGCGCGCGCGGCGCATTTCGTCAGCGCGGCCGGCGTCATCAAGGTAGTCGCGCTCGCCCTTGTCGTTCGGGCGCGCGATGCGTTGCCCGCTCTCAAGGGTGGACAGGTGGGCGCGGGCGCGCTTGCAGTTCTCGGCCCGGCCCTGCGCCAGCTTGTCTTCATCGGCCTTGACCTTGGCCGCGGCCTCGGCATCCGCGCGCTTCTTGCGCGCTTCGAGTTCCGGGTCGACGGCTGGTTTGGGCGCTGCCATGGCCACGGGCGCCGACGCTGCCGGCGCGGGTACCAGCAAGGCCCTGGAGGCTGGTGAGTTGGGCCGTTGCATGATGGCTTTGTCTGGCACCTCGCGCGGCGGCGGCAGGTCGCTGGCGTGAACCTGGCCGTTGGCGTCGCGCCACTTCCATTGCGCCTGGGCGGGGCCGCTGGCTGCCACGGCAACCAATACCAGCGCCAGTACGTGCAGCGAAGGCTTAACTTGAAGGCTCATCGGCGCAGTGTAGTGCCTGTGTCGGCGCGGCGTGTGTCAAGCCGTGTGCAGCGCATCACGTCGGGCCGGGCCGACGGACCTCATCCGTATAATTCATTTTTGCGACTGGAGCTTTCCCATGCGCCTTCTAGGCAAAGCGCTCACCTTCGACGATGTGTTGTTGGTGCCGGCCTTCTCTCATGTGCTGCCACGCGACACCCGCCTGGCGACGCGACTTTCCCGCAACATCCAACTCAAGCTGCCGCTCGTTTCGGCCGCCATGGACACGGTGACCGAAGCGCGATTGGCCATCGCCATTGCGCAAGAAGGCGGCATCGGCATCGTGCACAAGAACCTCAGTGCGCAACAGCAGGCGGCGCAGGTGTTGCGCGTGAAGCGGTTTGAGTCGGGCGTGCTGCGCGACCCCATCACCATTGCCCCCGACATGCCGGTGCGCGACGTGATCGCGCTGTCGCGCCAGCACGGCATTTCCGGTTTTCCGGTGCTGCAGGGCAGCCGAGTGGTGGGCATCGTCACTGGCCGTGACCTGCGGTTTGAGACGCGCATGGACGTGCCGGTTAAAGAGATCATGACCCCACGCGAACGGCTGGTGACGGTGGGCGAGCGCGCCACCATCGAAGACGGCAAGGCCTTGATGCACAAGCACAAGCTCGAGCGCGTGCTGGTGGTCAACGATGCCTTCGAACTGCGCGGCCTGATGACGGTGAAAGACATCACCAAGCAGACCAACTTCCCCGACGCCGCGCGCGACGCGCAGGGCAAGCTGCGCGTGGGCGCAGCCGTGGGCGTGGGCGATGGCACCGACGAGCGCGTGGAACTGCTGGTGCGCGCCGGGGTCGATGCCATCGTGGTCGACACCGCGCACGGCCACAGCGCCGGCGTGATCGAGCGCGTGCGCTGGGTCAAGAAGCATTACCCCGGCGTGGACGTGATCGGTGGCAACGTGGCCACCGGCGAAGCCGCGCTGGCCCTGGTGGAAGCCGGCGCCGATGCGGTGAAGGTGGGCATCGGCCCGGGCTCGATCTGCACCACGCGCATCGTCACCGGCGTGGGCGTGCCGCAAATCATGGCCATCGACAGCGTGGCCACGGCCCTGAAGGGCAGCGGCGTGCCGTTGATCGCCGACGGCGGCGTGCGCTTCTCGGGCGACCTGGCCAAGGCCATCGCCGCGGGGGCTGACAGCGTGATGATGGGCAGCGCCTTCGCCGGCACTGAAGAGGCGCCGGGTGAAGTGATCCTGTACCAGGGCCGCAGCTACAAGAGCTACCGCGGCATGGGCAGCATCGGCGCCATGCAACAAGGTTCCGCCGACCGTTATTTTCAGGAAGGCGGCAGTGCCCAAGGCAACTCCGCCAAGCTGGTGCCTGAAGGCATTGAAGGCCAGGTGCCCTACAAAGGCTCGGTGGTGGGCATCATCTTCCAGATGGCCGGTGGCCTGCGCGCGGCCATGCACTACTGCGGCTGCGCCAGCATCGAAGAGCTGCACAGCCGCGCGCAGTTCGTTGAGATCTCGTCGGCGGGCATGCACGAAAGCCACGTGCACGATGTGCAGATCACCAAGGAAGCGCCGAACTACCGCATGGAGTGATGCTGCGCGTTGATTTGTTATGATTTGTCCAGAAATCAAATTCTGGACAAAGTCGATGAAATCAACCGGCATCTACGAGGCCAAGCAGAACTTCTCCGAATTGGTGGCCGCGGTCGAAGCCGGCGAAGAGGTGCGCATCACCCGCCACGGCAAGGAAGTGGTGCGCATGCTGCCGGTGCGCCGCCGCCCGGTCATCACCGAAGGCCAGATTGCACGCGAGCTGGCGGCCATCGCCGAACTCCACACCCGGGTTCGCCCCGGGCCAGATTGGCGCAGCTTGCGCGACGACGGGCGCGCCTGATGCCGTCAAAGCTGAAGCCCTTGCCCGAAGCCTTTGTGCTCGATGCCTCGGTCACCGCCACGTGGCTGCTGCCAGACGAACACGATGAACCTTCGCGCCGCCTGTATGCGCGGCTGCGTTCGGGCACGGTTGATGCCCATGCGCCCGAGCTCTGGCTGTGGGAGTGCGGCAACATCATCGCCAATGCCGTGAAGCGCAAGCGTGTGGATGCGGGCGATGCCTTGTTGCAGTGGAGCGTGCTCGACGCATTGCGCACCCGCGTGGAACTGGCCATCTTCGAGCCGGCGCAGGTGCGCGCCTGCCTGGTGCTGGGCATCGACCATGGCCTGTCGATCTACGACGCCGCTTACCTTTGGCTGGCGCTGTCATTGAAGCTGCCTTTGCTAACGCATGACAGAACTCTCGCCGCCGCGGCCGCGGCCAGCGGCGCGACGGTGCTCAGCGTGGGTGACGTGGCATGAACAAGAGCGGCGTGCCGGGCGCCGGCCCGCCCCAAGCCGGCCCGCGGGCGGCTGACAG
>JANMYI010000796.1:0-15762 GCA_031381955.1 Burkholderiales bacterium | reverse complement strand
GCCGAACTTCTCGAAGATGTCGCGCACGTTCTGCGAGAAGCCGTTGACCATGGCTTCGAGGTTGTCGCGCACGTCGTCGGGCGTCTCGGCGACCTTGGGCAGCGTGAACTTCGAGATGTTGAAGAACGGGTAGCCGCTGGTCGGGGTCAGCATCTTGTCGAGGTCGTAGCCACCTGATCTGACGGCCCCGTACTTCTTCAGCACCGCATCCCGGCTTGGCGCGAGCACGCAATCGAGGCGGCGCAAGATGGTGAAGGGAAGAATGACCTTGCGGTATTCGTTCTCCTTGAAGGCGCCGCGCAGCAGTTCGGCGTTCTTCCAGATCAGGTCAGCGAGTTTGGCCATGAATCGGTGTTGTCTCTTTGTACTTGTTTGCGTTGAAAGCGGGCGGCTTCAGAAAGTCTGCGGTTGACGAGAGACCGAAGCGCTCCGCGTGAAGGACTGGCAGCGAGTGGAAATGCTCGACGTTCTGTGGCATGACCCACCCGCTGTTCAGGAAACCCGCGCCAGCGGCAGGTTCAACAGCAGGTTCTGCGGCTTCAGGCGCAGCGTTTGCTCGGCAGTCATGGCCAGGCCGAGGTAGACGCTGCGGCCCGCGACATCGGGGTGCATGTCGGTGGGCAATTTGAAGTCAAGCCGGAACAGGCCGACCATCCGCTGCAGACGGCTGTCATCCACCTCCTGGCCTTGGTACAGCGCGTTCAGCAGCTCGGTGGCCTCGGCGTCCAGACCCAGGTGCCAGCGCCACTTGGCGTCGTCAATGCGCTCAACGGGAGTGATGCTGACCGCCACGCCCAGCAAATGCAGCGCCCAGCGCTCAAGCACCCGCGCCAGGGCGGCCAGGCCTGAGTGCGAAAGGGTGAGCGGCACGCGGGTGTCGGCGCTGAGCTGTTTGGCCACGGTGAGGGTGAGATCGAGCACAAAGCGGTGGCGCTCGCCGTCGTGCCAATAGTCAGGCGCGTTGTCAGGGGTCAGCACGGCCAGCCGCGCGGTACGCAGCGGCGCCTGGGCCTGGGCCAGCAAGCGGCCCAGGTGGCCGAAGCCTGCACCATCGTTCAGGTTGTCCAGCGTGTCGCGGTCACCGGCCAGCACATGCTGGTCTTGCAAGCTGATGCGCTGCGAGCGGAACAACAGTTCGCCAGCGCGCGCTTCGAAGGCGTTGCTGCTTTCATTCAGCAGGTGGCGCACGATGGCCTGCACGATGAGGTCGATGAACAGCGGCGGCAAGGTGATGGCACCCTGGCCGAACAGGCCGCAGTAGAACGATTCGAGCGTGCCGGCGCCTAACAGGCCGTCGCGCAGGGCGAGAAAGTGGCGGTAGTTGCTGCGCGCGTCGGCATCTTCCACCGCGGCCAGTTGGGCGGGCGTGACGGGGCTCGATGGCGCCGCTTGCAACGCTTGATGCAAGGCGATTTCAGCGGCGCAAGATTCCGCCACCACGGCCAGTTCAGGCCGCGTCAACAGGTGGCGCAGGTAGGCGTCGGTGGGGGCCAGCCAGCCGCGTTCGGTGATGCGTAAATGGCGGTAGCCGCTGGCGGGCCAGAAATCGCCGGGCGGCGTCATGGCGTGGCGCCCAGGGCAGCATCAATCGGCGTCATCAATCGGCATACACCCCGGCCGCTTTGATGACCGGGTCCCAGCGCTCAATTTCCTGTTTCAGCCAGGTTTGCAGTCCCTGGGGGCTGAGCTTGGCATCGGGCACGAATTCGGCGCCCAGGTCGGTCATGCGTTGCATCACGGTCGGGTCTTTCAAGGCCGCGCGCAAGGCCGTTGCAAACTTCTCAGTGGCTTCCTTCGGCGTGCCCTTGGGGGCGTAAATGCCGTGCCACACCACCACCTCAAAACCCTTCAGGCCTTGCTCGGCGAGGGTGGGCGCGTCGGGCAGCACCTTGATGCGTTCGCGGGTGGTGACACCGAAGAACTTCACCGTGCCGGCCTTGATGTGGGGCACGGTTTGGGTGGTTTGATCACACAACACATCCACCTGGCCAGCCAAGAGGGCGTTCAGCGCGGGCGCGGTGCCTTGGTAAGGCACGGTGGTCAGATCGACGCCCACCGCCTGGCGAAACACCATGCCGCACAGGTGCGAGACAGCGCCCAGGCCGGCGTGCGCCAGGTTCACCTTGTTGCCCTGTGCCTTCAGGTAGGCCAGCAGCTCGCTGAAGTTGTTGGCCGGCAAGTCTTTGCGGCCCAGCAGCGTCATGGGCACATCCACCACCTGGCTGACATGTTCAAAGTCGGTCAATGGGTTGTAGGGCAGTTTGCGGTACAACGCAGGCGCCGTGGCCATGCCGTTGTGGTGGATGAGAAAGGTGTAGCCGTCGGGCGGCGCGCGCATCACCTGCGTGGCGGCCACCGTGCCGCCGGCACCGCCCTTGTTCTCCACCAGCACCGTCTGGCCCAGGCTGCGGGTCATCACAGCGGCAAGCGTGCGCGCCACCACATCGGTGGGGCCACCGGCCGCAAAGGGCACCACCAGGGTGATGGCTTTGCTGGGGTAAGCCTGGGCCCAGGCCGCGGTGCTGCTGGCGGCCCAGGCAGCCATGGTGCACAAGGCCAAAACGAAGTGGCGGGTGAGCGAGTGGCGCATTCGAGTGTTCCGCGAAGTAGTGGGTTTGCCGAGACGCGCGGGCTACCAGAAACCAATTCGCGCCACCCGGTGACGGGCCCGAGTTTGGCATGCCGCACCGTTGCCACGCCGGGCGCCGCAGCGGGCGCCCGGTCTCTTCAAACTGCTGGCTTGCGCCGCCGCGCCACCAGCGCCAACGCGGCCAGCCCCATGGCCATCAAGGCATAGGTTTCGGGTTCGGGAACGGAAGCCAATGCCGCTACGCCGGTGTCAGGAAAGTCGGTGAACAGGCCGTCAACCCCCAGCGCAAAGTAGGCCGCCATCTCGGCCTTCGGGTCGGCAAAGCCATAGCCCGAGGCATCGTTGCGGAAGGTCCAGGTGTGCACCAGCAAGCCGGCGGCATGCGCGGCTTCAATCACGCCGGTGCTGCCCACCACCAGCCGGTCGTTGATGTTGACCACGCCGTTGCCGGTGCGGTCAACGCCGTCGTCCACCGTGCGCAGCAAGTATGGCTTCCAGGGGCCAATGCCGTCGGCATACAGTTTCACATTAGCCAGGCCACCGGCGGTGAGCAGGTCGGCGAAGGTGGTGGCGCCGCCGGCGGCCAGCACGTCATAGGGCTGGCGGTACGGGTCGACCAAGGACATCGAGCCGTTGGCGTTCACATCATAGGCATCCACCAACTGCACCAGCTTGATGTTGGTCCTGGTGTTCAGGTACTTCAGGTTCGCGGTTTCGAAGGACTGGATGAACACCGGCGCCGAGCCACTGTTGCCATAGGCCGCATGCAGCGTGGCCACCAGCTTGTCTTCGATTGCATTCGCGCCGAAGGGCAGCGCGGCGTGGAAGGTGGAATGCTTGATCTCGGGGTAGATGCCCACCGTGCGGCCCAGCGCGGCGCTCTGGCTCTTGGCCAGCGCGATCACTTCATCGAGCGTGGGAACCTTGTACAGCCCGTCATACGTGGTGGGCCGGCCGGCGCGCGCTTGAATCGCGCCCAGGGTCTTGATTTCGGCCAGCGTGAAGTCGCTGGCGAACCAATCCGTCACCGATTGGCCATCGACCATCCTGGTGGTTTTGCGCGCCGCGAATTCGGGTTTCGAGGCGACGTTGGTGGTGCCCCCGAGCATGGGCTCGTGGCGCGCAATGAGCACGCCGTCTTTGGTCAACACCAGATCGGGCTCGATGTAGTTGGCACCTTGCGCAATGGCCAGTGCATAGCCTTCGAGTGTGTGCTCGGGCAGGTAGCCCGAGGCACCGCGGTGGCCGATCACGATGGCGGGCTGGCCGTTCAGCGTGGCCGCAGCCACTGGCGCGCTGGTGGCAACCGCACACAGCAGGCTCAAGCATGCGGCGTGCACGGGGTGAAGCTTGAAATTCATGTTGATATTCTCCGGGCGTTGGGGTTCTTGATCTGGCAGCCATGCTGCTGCACGAGGATGACGGCCCGATGAATATCACGCCATGGCCACAAACCCCAGCCCGCGGCCGCTACGCCGGCGCGTTGCTCACGGCATTGCTCGCGGCAGTGGGCAGCCCGAACTGGCCACGCAAAAAGTCGACCAAGGCCCGGTTGCGCGCCAGGCGCATGCGCTCGGGCGTGGCCACCGCCGTGATGTGGGTGCCGAATTTGGTCTGCGGCGTCCAGCCTTCGAGCACCGCAACGAGCAGGCCGCTGGCCAAGGCGTCGTCGCACACATAGCGCGGCAACAAGGCCACGCCCAGGCCGGCCAGCGCGGCATCGGCCACCGCTTCGGCGTTGTTGGCGTGGTAGCGGCTGCGCACGCGCACTTGTTCGCGCTGCGCGCCGCTGCTCAATGTCCAGGCATCGTCAGAGCTTACGCGCCAGTAGCTCATGCACGGGTGCGCGGCCAGATCTTGCGGCGCCTGCGGCACGCCTGCGCCCACCAGGTAGGCCGGCGCGGCCACGACCACCCACGCCACCTCGGCCACCGGCTGCGAACACAGCTCCGGGCTGGGCGACGCGGTCCAGCGCAAGGCAACGTCCACCCGCTCCTGGGCCAGATCGAGCATGTGGTCGGCCAACTGCAATTCGATCTCGATGCCTGGGTGCTGGCGCAAGAATTCAGGCAGCCGCTTGGCCAGCATGCGCCGCCCCCACGACACCGGTGCCGTGAGGCGAATCTTGCCGTTGAGCTCGGCGCGCAAGCCGCGCAGCCGCTCCTGCGCCATGGCCATTTCGTGCAGCGTGCGCTGCGCGCTGACCAAATAGGCGTCGCCCGCGGGCGTGAGCGCCACCTGGCGCGTGCTGCGGCTGAACAGCGTGGCGTTGACCAAAGCTTCAAGCTGCGCAATGCGCTTGCTGACCACGCTCTTGCCCAGGCCCAGGTCGGCCGCGGCGGCGCTGACGCTGAGCCGTTCGGCCACCTTCACAAACGCTTCGAGCATGCCGATGGAGATAGACACTGTTTCCAAATCGCGGACAACACGTTCGCATTCGAGCAGGTGATCTGATCCAGGTCAATCCGTAGACTGCCCCCCGTGCGGCGCCAGACCGCACATTCAACCTAGCCGGAGACACGCCATGAAAATCTACGCCGACCCGATCACCGTCAACTGCCGCAAGGTGCTCGCCGGGCTTGACTTCATAGGCGCGCCCTTCGAATTGATGTATGTCGATTACTTCAAAGGCGAACAAAAGGCCGAGCCCTACCTTTCGCTGAACCCGAATGCATCGATACCGGCCCTGGTGGACGGTGACCTGGTGCTGTGGGAATCGAATGCCATCTTGCAATATGCGGCCGACAAGGTGGGCAATGAAGCCGTCTACCCACGCGACCTGAAGACCCGCGCCGACATCAACCGCTGGCTGCTGTGGGAATCGTCCAGCTGGTTCCCGAGCTGCTATGTGTTCCTGGTTGAAAACTGCGTCAAGCCCTTGCTCGGCGGCCAGCCCGACCCAGCCGTGCTCGACGCCCAGGCGGCGCAGTTTCACAAGTTGGCCGGCATCCTCAATGCCCGCCTGGCCAAGCAAGACTGGGTGGCCGGCACGGGCCCGACGATTGCCGACATTGCCCTGGCCGCGCCCATGCACCTGCATGGCTGGCAGAAACTGCCGATCAACGACCACCCTCACCTTGCGCGCTGGCTCACGCAAGGCGTCGAGAAGCTGCCAAGCTGGCACAAGACCTGGGTCGGTGAAGGCTTCACCACCCAGCGCCCAAGCGCGCAATGAGGGGGCTGGTCGATGAAGCAGCCAAGCACCGTGCGGGCCACGCTGAACTACAGCGTGGACAACGGCATTGCGCCGGACTACTACTTCTACGAGCCCGACCCTGGCGTCAAACTCAACCCACCCGGCACCGACCCGCGTGAGGTCACCATCGAAGACGGCTGGCCGCAGGCGCAGAGCCTTTCGGCCGACCGCGAGGGCTTCGAGATCCATCCCTTCATAGGCCAGTTCGACCACTTCGACGACGACGCAGCCGTGAAGAGCGGCTTCTATGCCCAGGTGGTCGCCTTCGTGAAGCAACACACCGGCGCCAAGCGGGTGCAGGTGTTTGATCACACCATTCGAAAACGCTTGCCGGCCGACCTGAAGGTGCAAACCACCGTGCAGCGCCCGGCGGTGATGCTGGTGCACAGCGACTACACGGTAGACAGCGGCCCGCAGCGGGTGCGCGACATCTTGCCCGACGACGCGCCGGCCCTGCTGCAGCGCCGCGTGGCCTTCTACAACGTGTGGAAGCCCTTGTACCGGCGGGTGGAAGAGCTGCCGCTGGCCATGTGCGACGCCACCACGCACGACAGCGCCGACATGCTGCGCATGGACTTGAAGTACCGCGAACGCACCGGCGAAATCTATGTGATGCGCCATTCGCCGCGCCACCGCTGGGTCTACTTTCCGCACATGCCGGCCGACCACGCCTTGCTGCTCAAGACCTTTGATTCCGAAACCGATGGCCGGGCGCGCTTCATGGGCCACACCGCGTTTGAAGACCCGAACACCCTGGCGAATGCACCGAAGCGCGAAAGCATCGAGGTTCGAACGATGGCGTTTTTTTGACGGCCTTGGCCGCGCCGCTGGCCTCAGCCTCTCAACCACCACCCAGTAATTTCATCCGTTGCACCTTGCCCGAAGGCCCACGCGGCAGTTCGGCCACGAAGCGAAAGACCTTGGGCGTTTTGTAGCGGCCCAAATGTTCCTCACAGAACGCGCGCAGGGCCGCTTCATCGGGCACAGCATCTTCACGCAGCACGATGCAGGCCATGATCTCCTGGCCATAGTGCGCATCAGGCACGCCCACGGCGGCGGCGTCGAGCACGGCGGGGTGCATGAGCAGGGCTTCGTCGATCTCGCGCGGCGCAATGTTCTCGCCGCCCTTGATGATGAGTTCCTTGATGCGGCCGGTGATGAAGAAGAAACCGTCAGCGTCGCGGTGGCCGAGGTCGCCGGTGCGCAGCCAGCCATCGGGTGTGAAGGCCTCTGCCGTGGCCTGCGGGTTCTTGTAGTAGCCGCGCATGACATGCGGGCCGCGAATGGCCACTTCGCCCGTGGCGCCATTGGGCAGCGGGTTCAGTTCACGGTCGATCACACGCGCCTCGCCACCTGAGGCGCGGCCCACCGAACCGAGCTTGCGCAGCGAGGCTTGCAGCGGGTTGGAAAACGCCGGCGCCACGGTTTCGGTCAGGCCCATGGTCTCGATCACACCGATGCCAAAGCGCTGCTCAAAAGCACGCAAGTGCTGCGGCGGCAAGGGCGCTGAAGCGCTGCGGCAAAAGCGGATGCCGGCCAAGGCCTGGCGCGGCGGTGCGGGCGCTTCGAGCAGGAACGAGGCGATGGTGGGCACCAAGTTGATCCAGGTGCAGCCAGTGTCAACCGCCTGGGCCCAGAAGCGCGCCACCGAGAAACGCGGCACCATGGCCACGCTGCCGCCACTGGCCAGCGGCGCCAGCATGGTCACGGCGAAGGCGTTGATGTGATACAGCGGTAACACGCCGAGCACGCGGTCTTGCGGCGTGAGGGCATGTTCTTGCGCAATGGCCAGGGAGTTGGCCGCCAGGTTGGCCTGCGTCAGCATCACGCCCTTGGGTTGGCCGGTGGTGCCTGAGGTGTACATCAGCAGCGCCACATCGCCCGGCTCGGGCGGGCGCTCCATCTCATTCGTTAGCTGGGCAGCAACGCTCAGCGCCGGCCACTGCGCCGCATCGGGGTCGATCTCCAGCACGGCCACGCTGCGCGGCAAGCCTGCCACCAAGCCGCGCACGCGCTCGGCCCATTCGGGCGCGGCCAGCACCAGCTTGCAGTCGCTGTGTTCCAGCACATAGCGCATCTGCGCCGGTTGCGCCAGCAGGTTCACCGGGCAGACGCAGCGCGCGCTTTGCATCGCACCCAACAGCAGCCGCAAGGTGGCCAGGCCGTTGGGCATGACCAAGGCCGCCGTCTCGCCCTGTGCCACACCATGCTCATGCAGCAGCGCGGCCACGGCGGCGCCGCTGCGCGCCAGTTCGCCATAAGTGATTTGGGCCATGCTTTCAGTGGCGCACGCATACACGGCTTGCGGCTGCGCCGCCGCTTGGCGCTCGATCAATGCGCGCACCGTTTGCGGCGAGCTCATTGAAGGTCCTGCGCGCTGCGCGCCGCGGTGCGCGGGGCTCATTGCTTTCCGTACTTGGCGAAGTAGCTGCCCAACAGCTCATCTTCGCTGGGCACGCGCTCAGGGATCGGGCGCGAAATGCGGGTGATGTTCAGGTAGTGGCGATAGTTCATGTTGTCGGAAAAGTTGTTGCCGCCCCAAGTGCCGCAACCCATCGACAGCGAAAACGGCAAGCCGTTGTCGAAGCTGCCGCCGGTGGCAATGCAATGCGCCTGGTCAACGATGACGCGCGCCACCGGCAAGCGCAGTGCCAAGGCCAGCGCATGTGCAGGGTTGGTGCTGTGCAGGCCCACCGAATGACCGGCGCCTTGATAGGCGTAGATTTGTTCGACGATGGTGATGGCCTGCTCGAAGCTGCTCGCTGCATACAGCGCGAGCACCGGGCTCAACTTCTCGCCGGAGTAAGGGTGATCAGGCCCGAAGCCACTTTCCTCGACCAGCAAGATGTTCGGCTTGCGCGCCGCCACATCGGCCAGGCCGGCGCGCTGCGCCACCACGGTCGCGCTCTGCCCGGTGGCTGCGGCGCTGAGCTTGCCATCCGGCCACATCAAACGTTGTAGTTGTGCCTTCTGTTCGCCGTTCAACAGCACCGCGCCGCACTGCTGCAATGCCGCCACCATGGCCGCATACGCCGTGCCCACCAGCACCAGGCTGTTTTCTGACGAGCAACTGGTGGCGTTGTCGAAGGTCTTGCTGCGCACGATGCGCTCGGCCGCGGCGGCCACGTCGGCGCTCTCGTCCACGATGCCCGCCACATTGCCCGCGCCCACGCCAAAGGCCGGCGTGCCGCAGGTGGCGGCGGCGCGCACGTTGGCCTGCGAGCCGGTGGCCACCACCAGGTCGCACAGCCGCATCAGTTCGGCGGTGGCGGCCTTGGTCACTGGCGCCGGCAGCAACTGCACCAGGTCGCGCGGCGCGCCGATCAGGTCGAACTGCGCGTGGATGTATTCAAGCAATCGCGCCGCCGTGCTGTGGCCCTTGGGCGAAGGCGCCACGATCACGGCGTTGCGGCCCTTGAGCGCATTGATGATCTTGTTGGCCGGGGTGGCCGCCGGGTTGGTGCTGGGCGTGACGGCACACACCACGCCCACTGGCCGGGCGATTTCAACCAGGCCTTTATCGGGCCACTCGGCCACCACACCCACTGACCTGGCACCTTGCAAGTCGCGCAACAGGCCCAGCGTCTTGCGCTGGTTCTTGCGCAGCTTGTCGGCGGCGTCGCCAATGCCGGTGTCGGCCACCGCCAGCTCGGCCAGGGCCTGGTTGCGCGTGGGTTCAAGCATGGCCCAGCCGGCCGCGGCCACCAGTTCATCGACACGGGCCTGGCTGTACCCATCAGCCACGCGCTGCGCCGTGCGGGCACGCCGTACCAGTTCAATGACCGTGGTGTCAGCGGCTGGTTCAAGTGTCGTCGTCATCATCAGTCTGCCTTGATGTTCGCGTCTTTGGCCAGCTTGGCCCACTTCGGCAGCTCGGCGGCCACCACCTGGCCTAACGCTTCAGGTGAGCCGCCCACCCCTTCAGCGCCCTGGGCCAGCAATTTGTCGCGGATGTCGGCGTCCATCACCACCTCGTTCAGCGCTTTGTTCAACCGCTCGATCACGGCGCGCGGTGCCTTGGCCGGCACGAACATGGCGTACCAACTGTCGACCTCAAAGTCAGCCACACCGGCCTCTTGCATGGTGGGCACGGTGGGGAATGCGGCGCTGCGCTTGACGGTGGACACCGCCAGCGCCTTGAGCTTGCCCAGCTTCACAAACTGCGCCGCGGCCGGAATGCTGACCCACAGCGTGGGCACCTGGCCACCCATCACATCCGTCACTGCCGGGCCGCCGCCGCGGTAGGGAATGTGGGTCAGCGGCACGCCCGTGCGCAGCGCCTGCAACTCGCCCGCCAAGTGCCCGGGCGAGCCGTTGCCCACCGAGGCGAACGACACCGTGCCCGGCTTGGCCTTGGCCAGCGCCGTCAGCTCAGCCACGGTGTTGGCCGCGAACTGCGGGTGCGCGACCAGGATCTGCGGCAACGACGCCACGGTGCCGATGGGCTCGAAGTCTCTGGCCGTGTCAAACGGCAGCTTGGGAAAGATGGCCGGGTTGATGGTGTGCGAGCTGAGCGTGAACAGCACGGTGTAGCCATCGGGTGCCGCCTTGGCCGCCACTTCGGTGCCCACCGAGCCGCCGGCGCCGCCCTTGTTTTCAATCACGATGGTTTGGCCCAATGCGACCTGGAACCTTTGCTGCACGATGCGGGCGATGACATCGGTGCCGCCACCCGGCGGGTAGGGCACGATGAATCGAATGGGCTTGTCTGGATAGTTAGCCACTTGCGCCCAGGCACCCAGCGGCGCGGCGGCGGCCAGCGCGCTGGTGATGAGCAGGCGGCGGGTGCAAGGGCGCATGGTGTCTCCAGAAAGCATCGGGAGGCGCTGTTGTACAGCACCCACCGGGGGCGGGTTGTGCGTTCGGCGAGCGGCCGGGCAATCCGGGTACCGGTGCGCGACGCAACCCCTGGGTCGCGGGGTCAACACCTGGGTACACCCGCATAAAGCAGCGCCGCGCAGGCCCGCAAGATCACGCGCGCTCCCGCCACCGGGCGAGCTACCTGTGGCCGCCTGCCCACCCGCCCCGCCAAGGGCTCAGTATCCAAGGAAAAGCCATGAAGAAACTTCTGCTCGCCGCCGCTGCGACCCTGTGCCTGGCCCAGGCCGCTGCGGCCGCGCCGCCGGCCTATTACGTTGACCAAACCAAGCTGCCGTTCGCGGCGCTGCCCGGCCTGGCGGCCAAGCAACTTTGGGGCGTGCATAACGGCGCGGGCTACCGCATCGAGGTACCGGCCAACTGGAACGGCAAGCTGGTGCTGTGGGCCCATGGCTACCTCGGAACGGGCCTGGAGTTGACGGTTGACAACCACCCGCTGCGCCAATTCCTCATCGCCAATGGCTACGCCTGGGCCGCATCGAGCTACAGCCGCAATGACTACGACCCCTCGCAAGGTGCCAAGGACACCCATGCACTGACAAAACTATTCAATGGCCTGGTCGGCAACCCCGGGCGCACCTACATCACTGGTGCGTCGATGGGCGGCCATGTCACCGGCATCGTGGCCGAGCAATGGCCGCGGTCGTATGACGGCGCGATGCCGATCTGCGGCGTGTTGGGCGACTACGAGTTGTTCGACTACTTCCTCGACTTCAATGTCGGCGCGCAGACCTTGTCGGGCCAGAACAAGCTCTTCCCCTACGGCGCCGACTACCTCACCACCACCGTGCCGGCCACCAAGGCGGGTTTGGGCCCGGCATTCCCCTACGTGCTCAATGCCGCAGGGCAGAACCTCAAGTCGATGACTCAACTGCGCTCAGGCGGCGTGCGGCCCTTGTTCGATCAAGGCTGGATGTTCTGGACCGGCGTGGCCGGCGACTTCCTGTTCGGCCTGGGCGTGGGTGACGGCACCTTGCCGCGTGCGCCGGGCGTGGCGGTGCAGAACACCGACGTGACCTACCAGTTCGACACCAACCCGGCGCTCAGTGGCGCTGAAACGGTGTTCAACAGCCTGGTGCAGCGCGTCAAGGCCGACCCGCAAGGCCGGCGCAACAACGGCATCGCCAACGTCGCGCCCACCACCGGCGACCTGCGCATCCCCATGCTCACGCTGCACACCCTGGGTGACCTGTTCGTGCCTTTCCACATGGAGCAGGAATACGCACGCCGCACGGCCGCCAAGGGCAATGCGCACAACCTGGTGCAGCGCGCCACGCGCGACTATGGCCACTGCACTTTCACGCCCACTGAGCTGGTGACGACGTTTGTTGATTTGGTGAAGTGGGTGGAAGGCGGCGTCAAGCCCGCAGGTGACGACGTGCTGAACCCGGCCGCCGTGGCCCACCCCAACTTCGGCTGCACCTACACCGACAAGCTCGCGCCGCGGCAGTGGAACACCGTGCCGGGCCTGGCGTTTCTCACGCCGCCGGCCTGCCCGGCGCCTTGACCGAGCCATAGCCCGCTCGCGCTGGCTTGCAACAACACGGCAGCAGCCTCCGGGTCACCCTGGGGGCTGCTGCGCTTTGGGGCCAGCCCGGATCATTCGCACACAAACCAACGCCGCCGGATGCGCGCTTTCCGCGGGTTGATCTTTTACCCAAGCCGCCCTAGCCTGCCTCACGTTCACAATCAGGAGAAGCATATGACGACACGCAGAAGATTCACCTTGCTCGGCCTGGCCGTCACGGCGGCCTTTGGCCTGGGAGCCTGCGCCGGCATGCCCGGAACGTCAGGGCCCGGCTGGCAAAGCTTGATCGATGGCGACAAGGGCCTGGCCAACTTCAACGTGGTGGGCGATGCCAACTGGCGCGCCGAAGGCGGCACGATCATGGCCGACAAGGGCAAGGGCGGCTTTCTGGTGACCAAGCAAGCCTATGGCGACTTCATGCTCGTGGCCGAGTTCTGGGCCGAGACCAACACCAACAGCGGCATCTTCATGCGCGCGCAAGACCCGGCCAAGATCGGCGCCGACACGTCGTACGAAGTGAACATCTGGGACATCCGCCCCGACCCGAAAATCGGCACCGGCGGCATCGTCGATTTCGCCCCCGTGCCCGTGCCCATCCCCAACAAGGCCGGCGGGCGCTGGAACACCTACGAGATCGAAGCGCGCGGCCCCGACATGACGGTCAAACTCAACGGCCTGGTCACGGCCACGCTGTACAACGGCCGCTACGCCAGCGGCCCGTTTGCGCTGCAATACGGGCCCGGCGTGCAAGGTGCCGAAGGCGGGCAAATCAAATGGCGCAAGGTGATGATCAAGCCGCTGTAGTGACGTTGGCGCGGGCCGTCGAACACCTACAACACCCCATGCGCATCCGCCAAGTCGTCTTTGCCGCGCATGACCTGGCCGCCAGCCGCGCGCTGCTGGCCACGGTGTTCCAACTGGCGCCGTCGTATCAAGACCCGAACGTGGCCGAATTCGGCATCGACAACGCCGTGTTCTGCTTTGGCGACCAGTTCATCGAAGTCATCGCCCCCGTGCAAGCCGCCAGCGCCTGCGCCCGCCACCTGGCGCGCCGCGGCGACAGCGGCTACATGCTGATCCTGCAAACCGCTGATCTCGCGCGCGAACGCCAACGTTTCACGCAACTGGGTCTGCGCACGGTGTGGAGCAAGGAGTTGGCTGACATCAGCGCCATGCACTTGCACCCCAAAGATGTGGGCGGCGCCATCGTCTCGGTAGATGAGCCGCGGCCCGCGCCGGCGTGGCGCTGGGGCGGGCCCGAGTGGCGCGTGGCACCGGGCCGCGCCGGGCAGCAGCGCGTGCGCGGCATCACCCTGCATTCACCCCAACCCGAAGCGTTGGCCCGGCGCTGGGCCAGCGTGTTTGGCCTGCCCGAGCCGCAGCGTGTGGGGGCGCACTGGCGTGCCCTGTTGAACGACGGGTTTGTGGATGTGGCCACTGGCTCTGGCCCGCACGAAGGTGTGGCCGGTTTCACTTTGGCAGTGGCCGAGCCCGCCACTGTGCTGGCGGCCGCAGCGGCCGCCGGGCTGGTGGTGGAGCGCGAGGGCACGGCACACAGCATGCAACTGCTGGGTGCACGCGTGGAGGTTCAGGCACTGGGTTGATGCGCGCGGCTGCATCATCACTGCGCCTGCGCAGCCCCAGCGGGTTCGATGAAGTGGCGATTGGCTTCGTCAGGCAGATTCGGTCGCGTCGTGCAGCATCGCACCTTCAAGTTTGCCTGCGCCAGAATTCGAGCCGACACCAAACTGCGCTGCGGCGTCAACCGCTGCCCGCACCTTGAAAGCCGCACCCATGCTCCGCACACCCCGCAAACCTCGTATCGCCCTGGTTCTTGGTGACCCTGCCGGCATTGGCCCGGAGCTGGTGGCTCGGCTGTTGGCCGATGCGCCAGCGTTCGAGGAGCTTTGGGGTCAAGGAGCTTTGGAGGAGCTTTGGGGTCAGGTCTTGGTCAGGCTTTGCCTCTTGCCTCCGACGCCTTCCCCTTCCATCAGCGCGCCATGCTCGGTGAAGACGCGCGCCGCATAGCGCCGGCCGCCGCTGCCTGGGCACTGGTCGTTTGAGGTCGCAACTTCCGACCTCAAAACCCCGAACTCCTCGGCGGTGAGCGTGAGCATGAAATCGCCCGGATCCACGATCACGCGCTGGCCGCGCACCGTGGCGATGCGCAGCGTGATCGCCTCGGGCGCCAGGGTCTGCAGCGCCGTCACCCTGCGACCCCTTGGCCGAGCACGTTGCGCAGCGTGTCGCTGACGAACTGCTGGCGGCTGCGCGGCATGGGGCGAATCGGGGTCAAGTCTTGCATGTCGCGTCAAACAGGACCCTACCGATTGCTCAACCCCATCGCCCGCGCAATCACCTCTTTCATCACCTCGCTGCTGCCGCCGTAAATGCGCTGCACCCGCGCATCCGCATAGGCCCGGGCCACCGGGAATTCCCACATGAAGCCGTAGCCGCCGTGCAGTTGCAGGCACTCGTCGATGATCTTGCATTCGATCTCGCTGCACCACAGCTTGGCCATGGCGGCGGTGGCCGCGTCTAATCTGTCTTGCAGCATCAGCTCAAGACACTTGTCGACAAAAACGCGCCCAACCTGGCATTCGGCTTGCGCCTCGGCCAGCTTGAAGCGGGTGTTTTGATACGCGCCCAACGTGGTGCCGAACATCTTGCGCTGCTTCACATGCTGTAGCGTGTGATCAATGATGGATTGGGTCTTGGCGATGGCTCCCACCGCGATCTGCATGCGTTCCCAGGGCAGTTGCTCCATCAGGCAAGCGAAGCCGCGGTTCTCGAATGCTGGGCCGCCGAGCAGGTTGTCGGCGGGCACTTTCACATCGCTGAAAAAGAGTTCGCTCGTGTCTTGCGCTTTCAGACCCAGTTTCTTCAAACGTTTGCCCTTCTCGAAGCCCGGCATGCCGCGTTCCACCACCAGCAGACTGGTGCCCTTGGCGCCGGCGGCGGGGTTGGTCTTGGCCACCACGATCACCAGGTCAGCATGCCAGCCGTTGGTGATGAAGGTCTTGCTGCCGTTGAGCAGGTAATGGTCACCGTTGCGGATGGCCGATGTCTTCACGCCCTGCAAGTCTGAGCCCGCGGCCGGCTCGGTCATGGCGATGGCGCCGACAATCTCGCCCGTGGCCAGGCGCGGCAGCCAACGCGCCTTTTGCTCATCGGTGCCATAACGCAAAATGTAAGGCGCAACGATTTCGGTGTGCAGTGAAAAGCCGATGCCACTGAAGCCACCGATGGCCAGCTCTTCCATCTGGGCCACCGAATACAGCTTGTCGGCCGCCGAGCCGCCGTATTCGGGCGGCATGCTCATGCACAAGAAACCATTGGCACCTGCCTTGCGCCAGACCTCGCGGTCGACATAGCCCTGGTCTTCCCATTGCTCGTGGAAGGGGGCGATTTCCTTGTCGATGAAGCGGCGAAAGCTGTCGCGAAAGGCTTGGTGCTCGGGGCTGAAAAGCTGGCGTTCGATCATGGTGAATCCCGGGTGGCAAACAGGGCGGCGTGGCGGGGAATGGTAGCCTCGCCATCGGCCTTTAACTGTCACCCGAGTAACCGCCG
>JANMYI010000758.1:0-2567 GCA_031381955.1 Burkholderiales bacterium | reverse complement strand
ACAAGCTGCCGATCTCGCGCTTCCAGCGCGACCTGAGCGACAGCACCGTGCTGCGCAACATGGGCGTGGCGCTGGGCTACACCGTGCTGGGTTTTGATGCGCTGCTGCGCGGGCAGCACAAGCTGCAAGTCAACGCCGCGGCGCTGGACGCCGACCTCGACGCTGCCTGGGAAGTGCTGGCCGAGCCGGTGCAAACCGTGATGCGCCGCCACGGCCTGCCCGACCCGTATGAACAGCTCAAGGCGCTGACCCGCGGCAAGCCCATCACGAAGGCGGCCTTGCAACGCTTCATCGCCAAACTGCCGCTGCCGCCAGCCGAGATCAAACGCCTGCTGGCGCTCACGCCGGCCAGCTACACCGGCAACGCGGCGGCGCAGGCGCGGCGCATCTGAAACGTTAATCGCCACTTTCACGAGACCTTGACTTGAATTTCACCGCCGCCTTGCTGGCCGCCGAACGGCGCCATGAATCGATGCTCTGCGTCGGGCTGGACCCGGAGCCGGCGCGCTTCCCGGCGGCCTGGCGCGGCGACGCGGCGCGCATCTTCGACTTCTGCGCCGCCATCGTCGACGCCACCAAAGACCTGGTGCTGGCCTTCAAGCCGCAGATCGCCTACTTTGCCGCGCACGGCGCCGAAGACCAGCTCGAACGCTTGATGGCTTACCTGCGCCGCGCCGCGCCCGATGTGCCGGTGATCCTGGACGCCAAGCGCGGCGACATCGGCGCCACCGCCGAGCAGTACGCGCGCGAAGTCTTCGTGCGCTACCAGGCCGATGCGGTGACGCTGTCACCCTACATGGGGTTCGATTCCATCGAGCCTTACCTGCGCCATGCCGGCAAGGGCGTGATCTTGCTGTGCCGCACCTCCAACCCCGGCAGCGCCGACCTGCAAGGCCAGGCGCTGACCAGCGGCGAGCTGTTGTACGAGCGCGTGGCGCGGCTGGCCGCGGGCGAGTGGAACCTCACGGGCCAGCTCGGCCTGGTGGTGGGCGCCACCTACCCGCAGGAACTGGCCCGGGTGCGCGAACTGGCGCCCACGCTGCCGCTGTTGATACCGGGCATTGGCGCCCAGGGCGGTGATGCCCAGGCCGCGGTGCGCGCCGGTTGGCGCGGCACGGCGGCGGCCACGCTGGCGCCGGTGATCGTGAGTTCGTCGCGCGCCGTGCTCTACGCCTCGGCGGGGGCCGACTTTGCCGCGGCGGCGCGCCGTGCCGCGCAGGCCACCCGGGCGCAGCTCAACGCGGCGTTGCGGGCCTGAGCCGGCTGGGTCATGAACGACTTCCAGGCCACCCAACCCCAGGGGCTGAGCGAGCGCCCCGAGCCCGTTGCCGCCCAGCCAGCGCCGCGGGCCGAGGCGCCCACACCCAGGGTGGCGCCCAGCGAAGGCGTGCGCAGCCGCATCGCGCGCCACTTCTTCGCCACCGCCGCGCTGGCGTCGTTGCTGGCCGCGGCAATCTTCGGCCTGGTCACGCCCGAGCTGCCCGATGCCCGGCGTGCGGCACTGGTGGCGGCCTTTCTGGCGTTGACCCTGATCTGCGGTGTGGCGGTGCAATGGCGTGGCCATCCCCAGCGCTGGGTGGTGGCGGTGGCGGCGGTGGCGATCCTGGTCATCGGGCTGGCCAGCGCGTTACTGGGCTGGGGTCTGGTGGCGCCGGGCGTTGGCTTTTTCGCTCTCTTCGTGTGCATGGCCAGCGCGGTGTCGAGCCGCGCGTTGGGCCTGGCGGTGGCGCTGTGGGCCGCCGCCGTGGTGGGCGCGCTGGCCCTGGCGCATCAACAGGAGTGGCTGCCTCAAAGCCTGCCCGGCCTGCACGGCTCGGCGCTGTGGCTGCGCGCGCTGATCCAATGGCTGTTGATCGCCGCCGGCCTGGTGGGCGGGTTGATGATCGGCCAGGCTGTGGAGCGCCAGGTCGCCGACGCCGACGAACGCGAGGCGCGGTTTCGCGGCCTGCTGGCCATCGCCGCCGATGCCTACTGGGAGATCGACGAGCAATACCGGCTGACCACCCTGGCGCCCGATCGTCGCCCGCAAGACGCCGCGGCCGAGCAGTTCAGGGGCCGCGGCGAGCTGCCCTGGGAGTTGCCGCACGTCGGCATCGACGCCGAGGCGCTCGACTTGCTGCAAGCCCAACTCGGCCAGCGCGAGCCGTTTCGCGACCTGCCGGTGCGCTGGCGCGGGGGCAATGGGGCGCTGCGGCACTTCATGGTCAGCGGCGAGCCGCGGCGCGCCGCGCGCGGCCAGTTCGTGGGTTACTGGGGCGTGGCGCGCGACGTCAGCGCGCAGGTGGCCGCCAACGAGGCCCTGGTGGCCACCGAACTGCGCTACCAGGAGCTGTTTGCCCACATTCCCACGCCGCTGGTGCTGCACCGTGGCCAGAACGTGCTCGACGCCAACCCCAGCGCGGTGGCGCTGTTCGGCTACCCCGACTTGCAAAGCATGCTCGGCCAAGACCTGCTGGCGGCCTATGAAAGCGGCGAGTCGCGCGAACGCGCGCGCTTGCGCGTGGCCGAACTCGAAGCCCTGCCCGCCGGGCGCGCGCTGCCGGTGACCGAATTCCGCCTGATCGGCC
>JANMYI010000754.1:0-20206 GCA_031381955.1 Burkholderiales bacterium | reverse complement strand
GCGGCGCAGCGCCGCCTCGTCAGCGGCGGGCGGTTTGACGTTGGCGTCCACCACGCTCAGCGCCTTGAAGATCACACGTTCGCGGATCGCGGAGTCACCGCGGTCCACCTGCAGGGCCAGGCCTTCGCGGTACAGCACCTCGTTGTCCAGCCAGGTGCGGCGCAGGGCTTCAAGTTCTTCTGTGCTGGGGTCGCGCCCGCGTGCGGCCTTGAAGATCTGGCGCGCTTCGGCATCCACCGCGGCGCCAACAACGATGACGCGCGGGTCGTCACTGCGTCTGATGATGGCTTGATCCGCTGCAAACAGCAGCGCGCCAAGCAGCATGAAGTGCAGCAGCGGCTCGCGCGCCCAGGTTGGCCAGGTGCGGCGAATGCGACGCGGCGCCGCAGCTTGTGGCGGCACTTCAGGAAGTTCGATGTCAATCACGGGCATGACTTAATTCAACCGTTATCAAGATAAATGAAAGGCGCCGCGCGGGGGCCGCGCGGCGCAGGCGTGAACTGGCTGGGGCGCTTTACTTGACGCCGGCCACCATGGCCGAGCCCTTGACCTCGATGTAGATCGGGTTGCTGTAGAACCACAAGTCAGCCCAGGCCGCCACGTCGTAGGCCACGTACTTCACACCGCCGATCACCGGCAGGTGGTTCGGGCAGCCGTCGATGTTGGTGCCGGTGAAGTTGCCGCCGTTGGCGGGCACGTTGCTGCCAACCACGGTGCAGGGCATCTTCAACGTGCCGCGGTCAGTGGCCGTGGTGGTGGTGGCGTTGGTGTGGATGTCAGCCAGCGGGTTGCCGTTGGCATCGGTCTCGAAGGGCACGTTGGCGGGCAGGTTGCTGCCGCGCAAACGCACGTACTGCGAGGCCTTCATCGCGGGGATGCGAAAACTCATCTTCTTGTACTCGCCGTCGCGGTGCAGCGTTTCCCAGGTGCTGGCGTTGAACGTGCGCAGCACCGCCGCTGACGTGTTCTTGGCCGCTGCCGGCACGGTGGCCATGTCGGGGTTGACCAGCCAGGTGCGCGGCCATTCGCCTGCGTAGTCGGCTGCGCCCGCGGCCTTGTAGCCAGTGACCAGGCCGCGAACCACGTCGATGTGATCCAGCACCGGGGCGTTGAGCGGCTGCTTGATGCCGACTTGCGCCAATGCCGGGTTGTCGAACGTGTAGGGCGAGTAGTTGGTGCCCGTGGGGTCGCGAACAACGATCGAGATGATCACATCGGCACCCGGCGGCACGACGAGCTTTTCGCCCATCGAGGCGCAGCCCTCGCCTTCCACGGCCGTGCCTTCGCGCGCGGCCTTGACGGCCTTGGCCTCGATCGAATCGGTGCTGCGGCCTTTGCGCTCATCGTGGCCAGCGCCACGCCGTTCACCGGGGTTGGCGATGCAGGCCACGAAGGCCAGGCGGTCGATCAACTGGCCCGAAGCGGCGAAGTTGTTGCCGCTGCGCAGGCCATCGACGATGGCTTGCGGGCTGAGCTTGCGCGCCTCGTCGTGCTGGTGCACCAGGGTGTAGTTGCGCTGGTATTCGCCGGGCAAAAAGTCTTGCGTCGAGCGCCGGTCGTCAGGCCCGAAGCTGCCGCGGTTATGCCAGTCGCTGCTGGCAAAGAACCAGAAGTTGCGGCCTTCGCCGAGCAAGGCATCCCACACGCCGCCCACTTGCGCGCCATAGACGCCAGTGCCGCCGTAGGTGGTGCCGCCGACTGAATCGACCAGCACGCCTGCGATGTTGTTGCGCCGCGGGAAGTATTCGCCGCGTTCTGATGACGCACCATGGCCAGGCTGGGTTTCGAAACCGAATGCCACCTTGGGCGCGGCATTGTTGAAGTTGCGCAGGTGCTCGATGTTGAAGCCGCTGTTGCCGTCGGGGTTGAACGGGCCGGCACGCTCAACGTGCGCGGGCACGTAGTAGCTGCCCTCGGCGTGCAGCTGCGCCATCCACTTCACGGCCTCAACGGTCTTGGCGTGGCCGCGCTGGCCGGTGCCGGGACCGCCGGCGGGAACGAGCTTGCTGGCCACGGCATTCCAGTTCGGGTCGGCGGCGTTCAGGCTGCCGGGCACCGAGCAGTCCCAGTTGTTGCCCAAGCCACTGGCGGCAGTGGTGTTGCCGCGGCTGGTGTCGCTGGTGTTGCGGTCGAAGCAGTAAGCCCACATCGACAGCGCATTGGCATTGCCCAGCGCACTGAACGGCCCGGTGGCCGGCAGCGTGCCAGTGTCAAAGCCGCGCGGCATTTGCCCGGTGATCACCGACATCGAGCTGTGCTCGTGCCCGGCCACCACCGACTCCATGCCCATGAACAGCGGCCTGTTGAAGTGGGCCGACAGGTACTCCAGCAGCGGATACTGGAATTCCTGAATCGACTGCCAGCGCCACATGTTTTGATTCGGCGCAGCGCCGGACACCACGCCCTTGGGCTGCACGGCGGGGTTGCTGTTCTGCCAGGTGGTGTTGGGGCCCAGCGGCGCGCCAGCGGGCGAGAACGTTTGCGGGTAGGCCGGCGTGGCCAGGCTGGCGTCTTCAACCAGGGTGCAATTGCGGTTGCCGCTGCCGCCGTGGCCGGCCTGCACGAACCAGTCCAGACCGAAGGTGCCGTCGCTCTTGTCGGTGGCCTTCTTCACCAGCTTTTGCATCGAGGTCGAGCCGTCGGAACAAGTGGTGTGATTGTGAAAGTCGCCCGACACATAGCGGCCCTTTGCCTTTTCGCCAGCCGTGGCCAGTGTCGGCGCGCTGGCCAGGGTGGTGACGCTGAATGCGGCCAGTGCCGCGTTCGCGACGGTGGCCAGCGGATGCCGGTGCTGTGTGATCTTCATCATCTTTTTTCCAATCAGTGTGGGGTGGGGTGGGGCAATGCGTAAACGACGTTAGGGCGGGCCTGTGACACGGCAGTGACACGGCCATGACGCGGGCACGCGCGCACAACTGCACGGGCCGGCGAACTCATTCGGGCGCTGGGTAGTCGACGAGGAACGACGCCTTGAGCGCGCCTGCGCGCTCGAACACCAGCGTCACCGGGTATTCGCGGCCGAGTTTCAGCGGCTGCGTCAAGCCCACCAGGCGCAGGTGCGCGCCAGCGGCCGTGAGCGTGGTGGTCTGCCCGGCGGGAATGGCGATGCCTGGCGGCGCACTGTTGTCAGCACCCACCAGCTCGGCGCCAGTGGCCAGCGGTGAATGCGCAGCGATCAACCGGTCAGCCACGGTCACATCGAGAAAAGACATGCCGATGGCCGCCACGCCCGCACCCCTGGCTGACGCATGCGTCCACGGGTGCTCGACGGTGAAGTGGGCGGTGAAGTACTCGTGCGCTTGCGCGGCAGGCGCGAAAACACCGACGCCTGCGCACAGGGCGGCTTGCAGGACATGGCGGCGGCGCATGACATGGCTCATGGTTCAAGGCTCCGGGGAAGTGCGATGCCGCAGGCTAGGCGGCGCGCATGACGGGGCTGTGACGACCGATCACTTCGGCAGCACTCCCGGCACAGCGCCTACCTGGCCCAGCTCATCCAGCAACGCCCGCGCGAGCGCCGGGTCGTTGCGCGCGAGTTGCGCGGCCATGCGCAGCAGCGGCTCGCGTGCGGGGCGAAAGTCATTTGACAAGCGCAGCACGTCGAGCAGTGGCGCGCGCACTTGAGCCAGCATCTGGGCCGGGTCAGCCAGCGGGCGCATCGTCTGGCCGATTTCGAGGTAGCGCTGCCGCGCACGCCAGTAGGCGGCCAGGCGTTGTTCTGTGGCGCCATCGGCTTGAACCAACTCAGCGGGCTCGAGGCGCAGCTCGCCCAGCAAAGCCAGCAAGCGCTCGCGCGCGGATGAGTCGGGGGCGTAGGTCACGCGCGGCGCGCGGTAGGCCACCACGGGCCGGTCGTCGGTGTTCAGCGGCGCCGCGGCGGCAAATCGCGCCAGGGAAGCCGGCCCGGCGACGAAGCTGCCGAGCAGCGCGAATTCGTCAGCCACGCCAAGGTCTGCCAGCGCTTGCCACGCGGCGGCCCGCTCGCTGCGCGCGCGAAGCTGCGCCATGGCAAAGTGCGCTTCGCCTTTGCGCATCACCAGGCCGATGACGGGCGTATCGAGGCTGTTGGTGGCCAGCAGCGCCCAGGCGTTCGGGTCCGCAGCCAGGAACGAGCGCACGATGCTGCGCAGCGTGGCGATGTCGAGCTGGTGCAGCGGCAGCCACTGGCAGAACAGCCCGCCATCGGCCAGGCGCTCGCGCACGGCAGCGAAGTGCTCCACGGTGTACAGCGCGCCCGAGCCGCTGCGCGCCGGGTGGAAGTTGTCGGCCACGATGAGGTCGTGTTGCTCGGTGCTCGTTCGCACAAAGCGGCGTGCATCGGCAGCGTGCAGTTGCCAGCGCGGCGCGGCGGCATCTGCCGCGCGGAAATGCACCGCGGCTTCGATCACTTCAGGCAACAGTTCTACCGCATGCACTGCTAGCGCCGGGTCGTTGGCGGCCGCGGCGGCGGTGACGCCGGTGCCCAGGCCCAGAAAGAGCGCGCTGAGCGGCGCCGGGTGCAGCAGCAGCGGCAGCACGGCCTGGCGCGCGTCGGCATAGCGGCTGGCGTTGCTGCCCTCTTGCTGGCGGTTGTTGATGCGCAGGCGGCGCACGCCCTCGGCATCCTCCACCACGCTCACAGCGGCCATCGCGCCATCGCGGTAGCTGACGATGTGCCCGCCATCGGGCACGGCAACAAAGGCCAGCGGCGGCGCGGCAACGGCCATTGCGGCAATGGCAACGCCCAGGGTCCACGCGCTGCGCCGCAGCGGCCAAGCGGCCAGTGCGACATAGCCCGCGGCCACGAGCAGCAGCGCGCCCTTGGGCCCCAACGCAGGCACAAGCAGCACGCCAAAAACAAGCGGTGCTGCCGCGGCGCCCAGCGTGTTGAACGCCAGCGCGCGGCCCAGGCTGTGCGGCATGGCGCGTGCCTCGGCACACAGGTGGCTGAACAGCGCGCCCATCACGGACGTGGGCAGCGCAAAGGCCGCCAGCGCCAGTGCCGCCTCGGCCGCCAGTGCCGCGGGCATGCCGGGGCCAAATGCTGCCTGCACCCAAACGTGCAGCGCCTGCGCGCCCCACAGTGCACCCGTGCCGGCCAGGCAGGCGCCAGCCTGTGCCAGCAGCATGCGCTGGCGCAGCGCCGGCGAGGCAGTCACGCCGGCACCCCAGCGCTGCCAGGCCGCAGCACCCAGCGCCGTGCCGGCAAGGTAGACCGCCAGCAACAGCGCCCAGGTGTAGACCGTGTCTTCAGCGACCTGGCCCAGCACGCGCACCACCAGCACCTCGTAGCCGATGCCCAATGCGCCGGTGGCCGCCAGCGTGAGTAGCGTGCGGTCGATGGCCGCGCTGCGGGCAGGCGGCAGTGGCGGCAGGCGCGCATCGCGCAGGGCCAAGGCCGTGACAGCACACGCGGCATTGAGCGCAGCGCACAGCAGCGCGGTGCGCACCAGGCCCAGCTCGGGCACGAGCCAGAACGCGGTGGCCAGCACGCCGACCACGGCGCCCAGGGTATTGGCGGCGTACAACGGCGCGACGCCTTGCGCACCACGCGGCGCCAGCGCCGAGGTCATGCGCGCCATCGCCGGCAGCGTGGCGCCCATCGCCACTGTGGCCGGCAGCAGCACGACGAAGGTTCCAATGAAGGCCACCATGCCGTGCCACAGCGCGCCCGGTTGTTCCCCGGCCAGACTCATCAGCATCTGGCTCAAGGGGCCGAGCAGCAAGGCCAGCGTCAAGCCCCACAGCGCGATCACCGCCTCGCAGGCGGCATAACCAAGCTCGGGCCGGGCGCCGCGCTCGATGCGCGCGCCCAGCGTGCGGGCACCGAGTGCCAGGCCGCCGAAGAAGGCCGTGATGACGGCCAGCACCGCCGCCGCTTCATGGCCCAGCCACAAGCTGCATTGCTGGGTCCACACCACCTGGTAACCCAGGCCCGCGAAGCCCGACGCGCACATCAGTGCCAGCGCCGCGCGGTAACGCCCGCCAGGCGCACTAAGGGTGGTGCTAATAGTGGCGTTAACGGTGGCGTTAACGGTCGCGGTAAGGTTCGAGGTGTGGGCAGTCAAGCCCGCCAGCGTAGGCCGGCTATTTGACGGTTTGATGAAACCGGGGTGCTCAAGCAAATGTGGCTCTGCCACTTTCCTTGATCCCCTTGGGGGGCGGCCGGCTTCGGCCGGCCTTGGGGCGTTTCAAAAAAAGAATCAGCCGCCGAAACGGATCTTGTAGCCCCAGGAGTCAAGCTGCCTCGGTATGGCGTTGAAGGCCATCGAGATGCGCCGCGGGCCCGGGTTGGGCGGAACGGCGTGCATCAGGTAACTGGGAAAGAGCACCAGGTCGCCCGGTGCGGGCGCGGGGCTGACCCACTTGTCGGCGCTGTAGGGGCCGAGCTGCACGTCGGCATGGTCGTTCTTGAACGCGAAGTCGTGGCCACCGGGCGACTTCATGAACACCGTGCGCGCATCAGGGTGCGTGGGCGTGAGGTAGACCACGCCCGAGGCAAAGCTGTTGGCATGGTTGTGCATGGCCTGGCGCCCGCCGGTCTCGAGCACATTGACCCACATCTCCTTGATTGACCAGCCCAGGCGCTGGCCAAACAGCAGCACGCCAAACTCCACCAGCTTGGGCGTGATGAGCGCGGCGGCTTCAACGAACAAAGGGCTGTCAGCCGGCTGCAGCATGGCGGTGTGCGACAGCTTGTCGGAAGCATTGTTCTGCGTGCCCGCCTGCGCCGCGAAACGCTCGACCAGCCCTTCCACCAGGCGCACGCCGAGCGTGCCGGGTGCGCGCAGGAAGGGGGTGGGGAACAGCCCGATGACTTCATCCATCAGCGGCATTCTGGTGCCAGGCCGGCATGGCAGAGCGCGAGGCCTGCGGTGTGTGCATGGCCGCGATGCTGGCGCGCGCACATGACAAGGCCATGTCAACCGGCCCGCGCGGCGCCGTCACACGTCTGTCATCGCCACCGCCGACCATGGCGGCTTCCACGCCTTCCTCACCCACCCAAAGGAGTCATCAAATGACCGACGCCCTGACCGGCCGTTTTGCCCGCACCTCGCGCCGATTGCTCTCGCTGGCATTGGCCTTCACCTTGCTCGCGCCAACGCTTGCAACCGTGCAGGCACATGAGTCTGAAGATGACGACGAAGACAGCAGCTATGCGATCGGCCTGTGGGGTGACCTGCCGTACTCGGCGTTGCATGCCAGCGTCGGCGTGCCCAACCTGATTGCCGATATGAACGCGCAGCGATTGAAATTCACGGTGCATGACGGCGACCTGAAGGCCGGCTCCAACAGCTCGTGTGATGACAACCTCTACTACCAGGCGCTGGGCTTCTTCAACGCATTGCGCGCGCCGGCCATGTTCACGCCCGGCGACAACGACTGGACCGACTGCGACCGCCCCAGCAACGGCGGCTTCAATTCACTCGAGCGCCTGGACCGCGAGCGCGTGATCCTGTTCGGCACACCGTTCTCGCTGGGCCAGCGCAAGCTGCGCCAGGACGTGCAATACGAGGCGCTGTGCCTGGGCTTTGGCGGCGCGCGTGTGCCCTGCCTGGAGAACCGGCGCTGGAGCGTCGGGCGCGTGACCTACGTGACGCTGAACGTTCAGGGCTCGTGCAACAACCTGTGCGACACCGCGCCGGACCCCAGCGAGTACGCTGCGCGCAATGCGGCCAACATCAAGTGGCTGCGCGAGGCCTTTGCCAGCGCCAAGGCGCGCGGCGCCGCGGCGGTGATGATCGTCGCCCAGGGCAACCCGGGATGGGATCAGAGCGACCCGACGCGCGCGCCGATGCGCGACCCGAAAACGCTGACCCAAACCGACGGTGCGCCCGATGGCTTCAAGGAGTACCTGCTTGCGCTGCGCGACGAAGTGGTGGCCTTCCGCAGGCCGGTGGCCTACGTACACGGTGACTCGCACTACCACCGCGTTGACAAGCCGCTGCTCAATGCCGCCGGCCAGCGCCTGGAGAACTTCACACGCATTGAAACCTTCGGCAACAACGCCGCCAACGGCAACAACGACGTGCAGTGGATCAAGGTCACGGTGCAGCCGAAGAGCCGCGAGGTCTTCTCGTACCAGGCGCAGATCGTGCCGGCCAACCGGGTGGCGGTGGCCGCGCCGTGATGCGCACCGGGCGCTGCCGCGCCCGGCGCCGGCAGCGCCGCTATTCGTAGCTGCGCCCGCGCGCCAGCAACTCCGGCGTGCCGATCACCGCATTCAAGCCATCAAAGTCCAGCATCTGTGCTGACCAGGCCTGCGTGCTGCCCTGCGCCAGCAGGCTGGCGTAATAGCCTTGCAGCGTGTGCGCCACCGCTCGGGCCGTGCCGCCGGGGAAGATGACGATGCGAAAGCCGCGGGCTTGCAAGGCGGCCACGCCTTGCACCGGCGTCTTGCCGCCTTCAACCATGTTCGCTAACAGCGGCGTGCGTGCGGCAAAGCGATTGCAAGCGGCAGCCATCTGCTCGGGGCTGCGCAGGGCCTCGATGAACAACGCATCCACGCCGCAGGCCAGATAGTTTTCAGCGCGTTCCAGCGCCGCGTCCAGGCCTTCAACTGCGAGCGCATCGGTGCGCGCCAGGATCAAGGTGTTGGCACTGCGCCGGGCGTCGAGCGCGGCGCGCAGCTTGCCGCACATCTCGGCCACCGGCACCACGGCCTTGCCGTCGAGGTGGCCGCAGCGCTTCGGGAAGGTCTGGTCTTCAAGCTGGATCATGGCCGCGCCCGCGCGTTCCAGCCCCAGCACCGTACGCTGCACGTTCAACGCGTTGCCAAAGCCGGTGTCGGCATCCACGATCACGGGCAGGCTCACCCGCTCGGTGATGCGCGCCAGCGTGTCTTGCACCTCGGTGAAAGTGGTGAGGCCAACGTCTGAGCGGCCCAGCCGCGTGTAGGCAATGGAGGCGCCCGACAGGTACAGCGCTTCGAAGCCTGCTTGTTCCGCGATCAGTGCCGACAGCGCGTCGTACACCCCCGGCGCCAACAGCGCGCGGGGCTCTTGCAAGCGTTGCTTGAGCGTCATCGTGCTGATTCCTCGGTGTCTTGGATGAGCGTTCGCGCCGCAATGAAGCCACCCGCCACGGCGCTGAGCAGGCCGTTGCCCGAGAGGTAGCCGCGCGCGGCGTTGCCCGACACGCCGCGCGGCGCGCCGCCGGCCGCCAGCAGGGTGGGCAGCGTGCTGCCGTTTAACCGCAGCACACGTGCGTCAGCGTCGATGGCCAAACCGCCTTGGGTGTGGAACAGCGCGCCGGTGACCTTCACCGCGCGGTAAGGCGCCACCAAGGACGTGCCGGCCAGGCTGCGCGCCACAGCATCGCCCGAGCAGCCGATGAGCGTGGCCAGCGCCGGCACATTGGCCGCGCTGCGCACCGCGCCCATCTGCTCCGCTTGAACAAAGTCTGGGAAGCCGCGGCCCAGGGCCAGCAGCCGCTCGTCGAACACATTCCAAGCCACGCCGCCGGGCTGGGCAAGCACCTGCACGCTGGCTTCCGAATAGCCGGCCGTCTCATCATGAAAGCGTTCACCGCGCGCATTGAGCTGCACGCCGCCTTCCATCATCAAGGCCCAGGTGATGAGCACACCGTGCGGCACGGCCCAGGAGCCGTGGCCTTGGTAACCACCCAAATCAGCCACGGCCGCGCCCAGCGCGTGGCCCCAGCGCAAGGCGCTGCCGTCGTTGCCGGCGTGGCCGGCGTACACGGCGCCGCGCGTCTCGGGCAGGTGCGCTTGCACCAGCTCGGCATTTCCGCCATAGCCATTGCAGGCCAGCAGCAGCGCCTGGCAGGCCAGGTATTCGGTGGTGCCGTCCGGGCGTTCAAAGCCCACCCCCAACACGCGCTGATCAGCTGTGCAGCACAGCTCATGCACCCGCGCATGCGCCAGCACGGTGGCGCCCGCGCGCAGCGCGGCGGCTTCCAGCGCGGCGATCAGTGCCGCGCCCGTGCGCTGCGGCAGCGCGTGCATGCGCCGCGCGCTGTGGCCCGGGTACAAGAACCCATCGAGCAACTCGAAGACAAGGCCGTGGCGCGCTTGCAAGGCATCGAGCGCGGGCGCGATGGCTTGCGTGTAGGCGGCCACCAGATGCGGCGCGGCACAGCCATCGGCCTTGGCATGGATGTCGGCGGCAAAGCGCTCGGTGCTGTCGTCGCTCACACCTGCGGCATGCTGCACGCGCGTGCCCGCGGCGGGGATGAAACCTGAGGACAGTGCCGTTGAGCCCTGCGGCTGCGCGTCGCGTTCAAGCAGCACGCAGTCGATGCCGGCGTCGCGCAGCATCAACGCCGCCGTCAAGCCACAGGCGCCCGCACCCACGATGGCCACCGGCACTTGCGGCGTGCCTGCGGGCATGGCCTCGGCGGGAACGACGTGGGGCTGACTCATGGGCAAATGTGGCTCTGCCACTTTGCTCATCCCCCTCGGGGGGCTGAGCCCGCGCACAAAGGCCCGGCAGGGGCTTTGTGGCTGGCGAAGGCCATCCGGTCTGCCAGCCGGATGGCGGACGACGTATTTCGTCGGCCTGGGGACGTGTTCATGCCGTAGGCCGATGCAGGTACTGCCCGCGCGGCTTGCCCAGCACCTGGCCGTTTTCGTAGATCTTCATGCCGCGCAGGAAGGTGGCGTCCACCCGCGCGCCGAGTTCCAGCCCCTCGAACGGCGTGTAGCCCTGAGTCGAAGGCGAGTCCTTGGCAGCAATGGTCCAGCTGTGCGCCGGGTCCACCAGTGCGATGTCGGCATCAAAGCCTTCGGCCAGGTCGCCCTTGTGGTTCAGGCCGTAGCGCTGCGCCGGGTTCCAGCTCGTCACACGCGCCATGTGGTTAAAACTCATGCCGCGCTTCATGCCTTCACTCACCAACGAAGGCAACAAGTATTCGGTGCCGCCGAAGCCGCTCTTGGCCAGCCAGATGTTGCCGAAGTAACGCGCCGGAATCTTCATTTCATGGCGACAGCAGGCGTGGTCGCTGACCACCCAATCCAGCTCACCGGCGAGCAGCGCCTCCCACAGAAATTCAACATCCTCGCGCGGGCGGATCGGCGGGTTCACCTTCGCCAGCTCGGCGGCCTTGGAGGTCACGTCGAGCATCAAATGCCCAATCGTCACTTCGCGCTTGAAGCTGATGTGCGGGAACACCTCGCTCATCATCATCGCTGCCTGCACCGCCTTGCGTGAACTCAAATGCAGCAGGTTGATGTTGGGCAGCGCCGCTTCGTTGGCCAGGTAGGCGGCAATGAACACGGCCAGGCCTTCGGAATGCGGCGGGCGCGAGGCGTGGTACGCGGCCAGGCCCTTAAGTGACCTGTCTTTCTCGACGATCTTGGTGTAGGCCGTCATCACCTCGGCGGTTTCGCAGTGCAGCGAGAGTGAAATGTGCGCCGCCTTGTCGGGCATCTGTTCGCGCGCGGCCTGCACGCCGCGCATCACGAATTCGAAGTGGCCGTAGTCGTAGCGCTCGTCTTCACCGATCATCAAAAAATCGCGCTGCGTGTTGCTGGCCCCATGCAGGCCGTGCGAGCCGTAGAACATGAAGATCTTGAAGCTGCTCACGCCATGCTTGGTGATGAGCATGGGAATTTCCTTGATGTGCTGGCCGTTCATGGGCGCCAAGTGAAAACCGTAGTCGACATGAAAACGGTTCTTCGACAGCTTCAACACCTCGGGAAAGAACTTGGCATACGGCCCGCCCTTGTTCAGGTAGTACTGGCCGGTGCGAAAGTAGTTGAGCGAAGACGTGACGCCGCCCATCGCCGCGGCCTGGCTTTCGCTCACCGCGTCTTCAGCCAGCGGCGAGTAAATGCCGCTGTGCATGTGCGCATCCACCACGCCCGGAAACGCCAGGCGGCCGCGGCCGTCCTCCACCGTTTTGGCCTGCGCCACATCGATGCCTGGTGCGATGCGCGCAATGCGCCCGCCGGCCACGGCAATGTCGGCCTCATGCACCGTGTTGCCGTGCGGGCGAACGACGCGAACGTTTTTGATGAGCAGGTCGTATTGGGGTGCACTCATGGTGTGACTTTCAAGCGTTTTTTCAGTTGCGGCAACAGGCCACCGGCATCGACCATGTCGAGCAGGAAGCCGGGAATCGGGTCGCAGGGCAGCACGCTGCCATGGCCCAAGGTGATGCGGCCGGCGCGCGCATCCAGGGTGATGGCTTGCCCATCAACGATCTCACTCGCGCGCGGGCAGGTCAGCAACAGCAAGCCCAGGTTGAAGGCATTGCGCAAATACAGGCCCGAGTACGACGGCGCCACCACCGCGGCCAGGCCCAGGTGCACCAGCACGCTGGCGGCCTGTTCGCGCGAGGAGCCGATGCCGAAGCTGGCACCGGCCACGATGACGTCACCACGCTGCACCTGGGCGGCGAACTCGGGGCGCAGCGTTTGCAGGCAGTGCCGAGCCGTCACCTCGATGCCGTGCTTCATGGTGGCACCCGGCGCGAGCTGGTCGGTGTCCACGTCGGCGGGCAGTGTCCACACTCTCACGACACGAACTCCCTTGCATCGGCCAAGTGGCCCATCAACGCCGACGCCGCCACGGTGTAGGGCGAGCCCAGCATCACCTGCGCCGTATCCGCCCCCATGCGACCCTTGAAATTGCGCGCGGTGGACGAGATGACGCGCGCGCCTTCGGCGATGCGGCTGCCGTAGCCGGCGCAAGCGCCGCACGAACTGGGCAGCAGCGTGGCGCCGGCATCAAGCAAGGCTTGCAGCACGCCCTCTTGTTGCGCGGCGGCCTGGTCGCGCACGCTGGCCGGGGCCAGCAGCAACTGCACGCCCGCGGCCACATGGCGGCCACGCAACACCTGTGCGGCGGCGCGCAGGTCTTCGAGCTTGGCGCCGGTGCAGGCGCCGATGTAGGCCACGTCGATCGTTAGTTTTTCCAAATCCGTCACGGCATGCGCATTGGCCGGGCTGTGCGGCAAGGCCACTTGCGGGGCCAGGCTGCCGGCATCAAATTCATGCACCTCGCCAGCCGCGCCTGCGTCGCTGTGCCAGGGCGCGGTGTCCACATCTGGCGCCTGATGCCGGGCCAGCCACTCGCGCGTCACCTCATCCGCCGCCACCAGCCCGGCCTGGGCACCCAGCTCGGCGCTCATGTTCGACAGCGTCATGCGCTCGGCCATGCCCAGGGCGCGCACGGCTTCACCGCAAAACTCCACGGCCTGGTAGCGCCCGCCGTTCATGCCCAGGCGGCCAAGCATGGCCAGCATCATGTCCTTGGCGCTGACGCCCTTCGTTAACGTTCCACCCCACTGCATGAACAGCGTGTGCGGCACTTGCAGCCAGATTTCGCCAGTCACCACCACGCCCAGCATCTCCGTGGCGCCGATGCCGAACATGTAGGCGCCAAATGCGCCGCCGGTGGGCGAATGCGAATCGCCGCCGACGCAGAACAGGCCCGGGCGGATGTGGCCGCCTTGCGGCACCACCACATGACAAATGCCCTGGCTGTCGTAGACATGCGGCAGTTGCTGCGCCACCGCCCAGTCGCGCGCAATGCGCACGATGCGGCGCGATTCATCATCGGCCTCGGGCACGTAGTGGTCGATCACCAGCACCACCTTGTTCTTGTCCCACACGGGTGCGCCCAGCTCTTCCAACAGCGGCTTCAAGCGGCGCGGGCCGCTTGAATCGTGGAACATGGCCAGGTCGACGCGGCAGGTGACGAATTCACCCGGCGCCACCTGGGCGCGGCCGGTGGCGCGGGCCACCAGTTTTTGCGCGAGCGTGCGGGGAGCGTTCATCGTCAATCCAGCTTGGCGCCGGAGACCTTCACGGCGCGTGCCCAACGTTCGATTTCACTTTGCACAAAGCGCCTGAAGGCATCGGGCGAGCTGGCCACGACGGTGGAGCCGCCCGCGGCCAGGCGTTGCTTCACGTCGGGCTGGTTCAGCGCGGCCGACAGGTCAACCGCCAGCTTGCTGAGCACGGCCGGCGGCGTGCCCCGCGGCGCGAAAAACCCGGCCCAGGGCGCGGCCTCGTAGCCTGGGAAGCCTTGTTCCGCCACGGTAGGCACCTCGGGCGCGGCGGCCACGCGCTGCGCGGTGGTCACGCCCAGCAAGCGCAACTTGCCGGTGCGGGCCAGCGGCAAGGCGGCAGGCAGGCCAGTGAGGCCGGCGTCGATCTGCTGACCGGCCAGGTCGTTCAACATCGCCGCGCCACCGCGGTAGGGAATGTGCACCATGAACACCTTGGCCTGCGCCTTGATGAGTTCCATGCCGAGGTGCGAGGCCGTGCCGTTGCCATCAGAGCCATAGCTCAGCCGGCCCGGCTGGCGGCGCGCCAGATCAAGCAATTCACCCAAGCTCTTGGCCGGCACCGCCGCGTGCACGGCAATGGCGTTGGGAAAGGTGGTGGCTTGGGTGAGGGGTTCGAAGTCGTGCAGCGGGTGGTACGGCATGTTGGGCACCAACGAGAGATTGATGCCGTGTGAGCCGGTCACACCCAAGACCAGGGTGAGGCCGTCGGGCGCCGCCTTGGCCACTTGGGCCGAGCCGACGTTGCCGCCGGCGCCGGGCCGGTTCTCAACCAACACCGGCTGGCCCCATTGCGCGGCCAGCTTCTCGGCCACCAGGCGCGCCGTCATGTCGGTGGCGCCGCCGGGGCCGAAGGGCACGACGATGGTCACCGGGCGGTTGGGAAAGCTGCCTTGCGCGGCAGCAAGCCAAGGCAGGCCAGACAGGCCGGCAGCGGCGGCGTGAATCAAGCTTCTGCGTTGCATGGTTCTCCTTGTCGCGGCAGGCAGGCACGTCTCAGGGGCGCATCGTGCAGCACCTGCGCCGCCCAAGCCGCCAGTGTCGGCTCAGCTTGCGTGTACCGCGCAAACTTCGCCAGCACGGCGTGGGCGCTGGGTTCGCAGCCGGCATCACCCGTCACCGCGCCTTGCTCGGCCTGCCACCAGCGCCCGGCCGCGCGGGCCCGCAATTGCGCGCCACGCAGGCCTGCGGGGAAGGCCGCCGCATCGGCGCGCACCTGCAACAACGCTTCGAGCCGCAGCAGCTGCGCGTGGCCGGCGCGCGGCGCGTGAAATTCGGCGGGCGACAAGTCGCCATGCACCAGCGCCGCGGCCACGCCGAAGCTCAGGCTGAACTGCGCGGCGATGAGCGTGGCCGGCGCGCGGTTGGCGCAGTACTGCAAGGCTTCGGGGTAGACCACCAAGTGCAGTTCGTCAATCTGTTCAGCCTGCAAGCCCTGCGCGCGCAAGCTGATCGCGGCCTGCGCGCCGTAGTGAACATGGCGCACGGCAGCGAAGGGCTTCCAATAGCTGCCCAGCAGCAACCATGCGCCAGCTTGCGGCCAGGAGCCGGCCGGTGCGCCGGCCAAGGCCAGTGCGGCGAATTCGTCCAAGGCGCCTTGCGGCGTGGCCAGGCCGGCGGCCACCGCTTGCGCGGCCTGCAAACCCAGCCAGGCGCTGTGCGCCAGGTACAGGTTGCGCACGTTGGCGCCTTGGGCCACCGGCGCGTACAAGGTGAACGGCAACTGCGCGGCGCAGGCCTCCACGGCGCGCAGCGCGTCTTGCCATGTGCCGCGGCGCAGGTGCACCAGCGCAACGGCAGCGCCGCATGCGCCCCACACACCATCGACATGCATGCCCGGCTTGATGCGCAGGCGCGCGCCCAACCGCGCGGCCACCTCGTAGCCCACGGCGCTGGCCTGCCACAGCGCTTGCCAGGTGGGCCGCACGGTTTCGATCTGGCTCCACAGCGCGGCCACCACCGGCACGCCGGGGCGGCCATGGGCCAGGGCCAGGCCTTCGCAGGCTTCGTCCCAACACGCACCCAGGGCCATGGCCATGGCTGCGGCGCTGCTGCTCAGGCGCAGGGTCTGGCCGGGCAGGGGCACATCACCGCGCTCGGCCTGGGCCTGCACAGCAAGCCAGCGCTGCGGCTCGGCGGCGCGCAGGCCGCTGCAAGTGCAGGCCACCGTGTCCAGCCACAGGCGTTGCGCGCGTTGCTGCACCGGTGCGGGCAACTGCTGCGCGGCCGGCCAGAGCCATTGCAGCAACTCAGCCAGTTGGTGGGTGATGAGGCCGGGCGTGCCGGGCAGGGTTGTCGAATGCAGCAACATGTCTTGCAGCTACTCCGGCTTGGCGCCCGAGTAGCGCACCAGTTGCGCCCAGCGCGGCACGTCGGCTTTGACGAACGCGGCGAAGGCTTCCGGCGCATTGCCCACCGGCGTACCGCCATCGCCTTCAATGCGTTTGCGCATGCCTTCGCCCTGCACCGCAGCGCGCGCGGCTTCGCTGATGCGGGCCACCAGCTCGGGGGCCATCTGCGCCGGCCCGAACAGGCCGAACCAGGCTGAGCTTTCAAAGCCCGGCAAGGTTTCCGCGATGGCCGGTACATCAGGCAGTTGCGCCAAGCGCTGCGGGCTGGTCACGCCCAGCGCCTTGAGCTTGCCCGCGGCAACCAGGCTGCGTGCATTGCCCACCGCGGCGAACATGAGCGGCAGGTTGCCCGCCACCACATCGGCAATGGCCGGCGCGGTGCCGCGGTAGGGAATGTTGACGATGAAGACCCCGGCGCGCAGCTTGAAGGCCTCGCCCGCCAGGTGCAGCGACGAGCCGATGCCGCCAATGGCGAAGTTCAACTGCCCCGGCCGCGCCTTGGCGTAAGTGATGAGTTGCGCCACGCTGGCCACCGGTAGCGCCGGGTGCGCCACTAGCACGGATGGTGACGTGGCCACCATGGTCAGCGGCGTGAAATCAGCCACCGGGTCAAACGGCAGCTTGGGGTACAGCGTGGCGTTGATGGTGTGGCTGGTGAAACTTAACAGCAAGGTTGAGCCGTCAGGCGCGGCCTTGGCCACGGCATCAGCGGCCAGATTGCCACCGGCGCCACTCTTGTTTTCAACGATCACCACGCGGCCCAGGCGGCGGCCCATTTCGGGCGCGAGTTCGCGCGCCAGCGTGTCGGTGCTGCCGCCGGGTGGCGCGCCGACGATCAGGCGAAGGGGGCCAGCACCTTGAGCACGCAGCGCGGCCGGCAGCGCGGCCAATGCCAAAAGCAAGACACGTCTTTGCATGCTCACAAGCCCAGGTAGGCGCGCTTCAGTTCAGGGCTGGCCAACAGCTCAGCCGGCGTGCCGCTGAAACGCATGCTGCCGTTTTCCATCACCTGCGCGCGCTGCGCAATGGCCAGCGACTGGCCCACGTTCTGTTCCACCAGCAGCACGCTCAGGCCTTCAGCATGCAAGCGGGCGATGAGCGTGAACATCTCTTCCACCAGCAAGGGCGACAAACCCAGCGAAGGCTCATCGAGGATCAACAAACGCGGCTCGGCCATCAGGCCGCGCGCGATGGCCAGCATCTGCTGCTCACCACCACTGAGCGTGCCGGCGTGTTGCGCCACGCGCTCCCGCAAACGCGGGAACAGCGCGAAGGCGCGTTCCAGGTTGCGTGCGCGGTTCGCACGGGCGCGCCGGAACGAGCCAAGTTCCAGGTTCTCGCGCACCGATAAATTCGGGAACACACGCCGCCCTTCAGGCACCTGAATCAAGCCGGCGGCCACCACGTCGCGGTAGTGCGCGCGCGTGATGTCCTGGCCATCAAACATCACGCTGCCGGCGCTGGCGCGCAGCAGGCCGCACACGGTGTGGTTGAGCGTGGTCTTGCCAGCGCCGTTGCTGCCCAGCAGGGCCACGATCTCGCCGGACTGTACGCTCAGGCTCACGCCGCGCAGCACTTCCACGCGGCCATAACCGGCACGTACATCCGACACTTGAAGCAACGCCGTCATGCCGCGCCGCCCTGCAAGGCCTGCAAGCGTTTGGCCGCGCCCTGGCCCAGGTAGGCCTCGATCACGCGCTCATCCGCCGTCACTTCAGCCGGTGTGCCCTGGGCGATGAGCTGGCCTTGGGCGAGCACCCAGACATGCTGGGCCAGGTTCATCACCGCTTGCATCACATGTTCGATCATCAGCACCGTGATGCCGCCTTTTGCAATGCCACGCACCACGGGCAGCATCTCGGCAATTTCTTGCGGGTTCAAGCCGGCCAGCACTTCATCCAGCAACAACAACTTGGGCCGGGTTGCCAGCGCGCGCGCCAGTTCGAGCCGCTTGCGCCCGGCCACGGTGAGTTCGGCGGCCGGCTTGTCCAACTGCGCGCTCAAGCCCACGCGCGCGGCCACGGCTTCGGCCGCCGCCAGGGCCGCGGCGCGTTTCGGCTCGTGCAGGTGTGCGCCGACGGCGATGTTTTCGCGCACGGTCTGCGCCGCAAAGGGCTGCACGATCTGGAAGGTGCGCGTCATGCCGGCGCGTGCATTCAAGTGCGGCGCCTGGCCGGTGATGTCTCGCCCTTCGAATTGCACGCGGCCTGCATCGGGTTTCACGAAACCGGAGATCAGCGCAAACAGCGTGGTCTTGCCGGCACCGTTGGGGCCGATGAGTGCGCTCAGGCTGCCGGCGGGCACGTCGAAGCTCACGTTCTGCACCGCGCGCACGCCGCCGAAGGCCACGCTCAAACCTTGCGCGTGCAGCAGCGGCTCAGCCACGGCGGCCCTTGAAGAAGTGGCGCGCCGACAAGCCCACACCCGCCAGGCCGCGCGGCACGAAGATGACGATCAAGATCAGCACGCTGCCGTAGATGATCATGTTCAACCCCGGCAACTGGCCGAACAGGTTGCGCGTCGCGTCGGCCAGCGCATGCAGCACCAGCGCCCCGAGCACCGGGCCCCACAGCGTGCCCATGCCGCCAACGATGGCACCCACCAGCGCTTCGACGCTGACCGCGGCGCCGAAGGCGATGCCCGGGTCAACATACTGGAACACCTGCACATAGAAGGCGCCGGCCGCGCCCATCAAGGCCGCTGAAGCCGTGATGGCGGCGAGCTTGATGCGAAACGGGTCCACGCCCACCGCGCGCGCCGCGTCTTCGTTGTCGCGCACCGCCTGCAAGCGCGCGCCGAAGCGCGAATGGCGCAACCACACGGTGAACAGCAGAGCGGCAAGCACGAAGCCCAGCACCAGCAGCACGTTGCCGCGGCGCGAGCCGAACTGCATGTTGGCGAAACTTTCGTGCAGCGGCAGCATCATGCCCACGCCGCCACCGGTGAAGCCCACTGAGACGGCCAGGATGCGCGCCACCTCGGCAAAGGCCAGCGTCACCAAGGCGAAGTAAGAGCCCTTCAAACCGTAGCGAAAACTCACCGCGCCGGTGCCGGCGCCCACCGCGGCGGCCAGCAGCACGGCCAGCACCAGGGCAAACCAGGCACTCAGGCCATGACTAACCTGTGAGATCACTTGCACATAGGCCCCCATGCCGAAGAACAAGGCATGGCCGAATGAGAACTGGCCGCCAAAGCCGCCCAGCACGTTCCAGGCCTGGGCCAGCAGCGCGGCATACAGCGCCATCATCATGAAGTTCAGCCACACACCGGACTGGGTGGCAAACACCAACCCGAGCACGGCCATGGCGAATAACAACACGCTGAACAGGTCGCGGCGCAAGGTGTTCATTGATGTACCTTCAGGCTGCGCCCTGCGGTATTCGCCCTTCGGGCGGCCGCGCGGGCTCATGCCTTCGCCCCGAACAGGCCCTGCGGGCGCAGCAGCAACACGGCGATGAAGATGCCGAAGATGCCGATCTGCCCCAGTGATTCACCCAGGAACAGGCCCGACAGCGACTCCACCACGCCGATCAACAGCCCACCCAGCAAGGCCCCGGCAAAGCTGCCCATGCCGCCCAGCACCACGATGGTGAAAGCCACCAGCACGAAGCCGCCACCAACCTGCGGGTTGACGTAATACGCCGGCAGCAAAAAACACGCCGCCGCGCCCAGGCAGGCCATGCCGATGCCGAAGCTCATGGCATAGACGTGTTCGACGTCGATGCCCATCAACATGGCGCCTTGCTTTTCCTTGGCCACGGCGCGGATGGCGCGGCCCAGGTCGCTGCGCGCCACCACCAGCCACAACAGCGCACTGGCCAGCAACGCGCCGCCAAAGGCCACCAGCTTGGGCAACGCGATCAGCGCCGGGCCCCAGGCATCGGGGCCGACCTGCACCGTGGTGAGCGTGTAGGGCGTGTCGATGCTGCGCGTGTCGCTCTTGAACAGCATCAGCGCCAGGTTCTCCAGCACGATGGACAGGCCCAGCGTGACGAGCAGGATGTTTTCGTCCTTGCCGTGGCTGGCGCGGTTGATGATGATCCGCTGCAGCGCGTAGCCCAGCGAAAACATGCCAGGCACCACCACGACCAGCGACAGATGCGGGTCAAAACTCAGCTTTT
>JANMYI010000750.1:0-1902 GCA_031381955.1 Burkholderiales bacterium | reverse complement strand
GGTCACAGGCCAGGGCGAGTTCAAGGAAGCTGCCCGCAAAGCACGAGCCAGGCTCGATCAGCGCGAACAGGCTGCGTGACGACACATCCAGCCGGCTGAAGGTGCGGCGCAGCAGGCCGATGGTTTCACGCACCAGCCAGTGGTTCTGGTGCTGCAACAGCACGGCGTCCATGGCCAGCACGGCGGCCGCGCTGCCTTCGGTCTTGATCAGCCAGGTGCCGATGTCCAGCTCATTCGTGCGCATGGAAAGAATCGCGTCTTCCAGCTCGCGCGCCAGGGCCAGCGGATACCAGGCGGCGCCGGCGGCCTCAATGGCGGCGATGTCACTTTGCACGGCGGCGCTCGGCGCCTTGACGGTGAAGGTGGCCACGCGCTGGGCGCGGTCGATGGTGACGGTGACGTTGCCGTAGCGCAGCGCGTCGGCTTCGATCGTGCGGGTCAGCGGCGTCAAGGCAGCGCCCTTGCCGTTGGCCGGGCGGTCGCTCTTGGCGGCAAGTTGCAAAGCGCGCTCCTGCACCTTGGCGGCAAAGACCGAGGTCTTGGCGATGTCGTCCACCAGGCGCCAATCCTTGGCCTTCTGGCCACGCACGCCTTCCACGCTGGTGCAGAACAAATCGGCCAGGTCGTGGCGCACATGGCGTTTGTCGGTCACGCGCGTGAGGCCGCCGGTGCCGGGCAACACACCCAGCAGCGGCACTTCGGGCAGGCTCACCGCGCTGGCACGGTCGTCCACCAGGATGATCTCGTCGCAGGCCAGCGCCACTTCATAACCGCCGCCTGCACAGGCACCGTTCACCGCCGCCAGGAACTTCAGGCCGCTGTGCTTGGACGAGTCTTCCAGGCCGTTGCGGGTTTCGTTCGTGAACTTGCAGAAGTTCACTTTCCAGGCATGGCTGGAAACACCCAGCTTGAAGATGTTGGCACCCGAGCAGAAGACCTTTTCCTTGGCGCTGGTGAGCACCACGGTGCGCACTTCGGGGTGCTCGAAGCGGATGCGGTTGATGGCGTCGTTGAGTTCGATGTCCACGCCCAGGTCGTAGCTGTTGAGCTTCAATTTGTAGCCTGGGCGCAGGCCGGCGTTTTCATCGAAGTCAGCGCTCAGGGTGGCCACGGGGCCTTCGAACTTGAGCTTCCAGTGGCGGTACTGGGCGGGGCTGGTCTGGTAATCGACGCGGGGGGCTTGGCTCATGACTTGTCTCCGGGAAGATGCACTTCAGTGCGTTGATCGGCTTGCGATGACAGGCATCATAATGCATATAAATTTTAGCCGTCAAGCACTTTCTTGCAGTTTTTTTAAGTACTAACCCTTGAGAGCAAGTGCTTTTCGTACCACGGAACGCAGGGCGGCAAAAGTTTCGTCCAGTGGCTGCGCACTGGTGTCGAGCTGGAATTCGGCCTTGGAATAAAAGGCCGCGCGCCCGGCCAGGATGCCCTTCAAGTCTTCCAGCGCCTCGCGGCTGGCCGCCATGGGGCGGGTGTCGCCCTGGGCCGTGACGCGCTTCAAATGGTCTTGTGGGTCGGCATGCAGCCACACCGTGGTGCAGTGGTTGAGCAACTGGTTGAAGGTGGCCGGATCGGACACCAAACCGCCGGGTATGGCGATCACCGCATCTTCATGGATTTGAATCGTTTCTTCCAGCGCCCGGCGCTCATAGCGGCGGTAGGCGTTCTGCCCGTACAGGGCCTGGATCTCGGCAATGCTGCAACCGGCGAACTGCTCGATTTGGCGGCTCAGTTCGATGAACGGGAAATCGAGGTCTTCGCCCAGCATCTGGCCCAGGGTGGATTTGCCCGCGCCGCGCAGGCCGATCAGGGCGATGCGCGAGCTGCGCCCGGGGTCGCCACCGGGCGCGGCACCGCCGCCCAGCAGGCTGCCGATGGCCACACGAACGCGCCGCAGAT
>JANMYI010000749.1:0-2772 GCA_031381955.1 Burkholderiales bacterium | reverse complement strand
GGCGGCATGGGGCGCACGCCGGTGATCGGCTCGTTGCTGAACGACTTTGTGCCATGGCAGCAGATCCTGGTCTACATCGAAGCCATCGTGCGCGTGTACAACCGCTTTGGCCGGCGCGACAACCTGTACAAGGCGCGCATCAAGATCCTGGTTAAAGCCGAGGGCCAGAAATTCGCCGATGCGGTGAACCTTGAATTCGCCAGCATCCTGCAACGCGACCTGAACGGCACGGCGCAACTCATCACCCAGGCCGAATTCGACCGCGTGGCCGCCGGCTTTCAGCTCCCCGCAGGCGTGCGAGCGCGCCAGGGCTTCGAGCCGCAAGACAGCACCGACGCCCCACTGGCTTACCGCCGCTGGCTCGAACGCAATGTGCACGGCCACCGCTTGGCGGGTTATCGCGCGGTAACGCTTTCCCTGAAGCGCACCGGCCAGGCCCCGGGCGATGCCACAGATGTGCAGCTCGAAGCGGCGGCCGCCTTGGCAGATCGCTTTTCGCACGGGGAGCTGCGCGTCACGCACGACCAGAACCTGCTCTTGCCCTGGGTGCAAGCCACTGAGTTGCCTGCGTTGTGGCAAGCGGCCAAGGCCGCCGCCTACGCCACGCCCAATATCGGCTTGCTCACCGACATGATCGCGTGCCCCGGCGGCGACTTCTGTGCCCTGGCCAATGCACGCTCCATTCCCATTGCCGCGGCCATCACCGAACGCTTCGATGATCTAGATGTGCTGTACGACATCGGCGACATCGACCTGCACATCAGCGGCTGCATCAATTCCTGCGGCCACCACCACAGCGGCCACATCGGCATCCTGGGCGTGGATAAAGACGGCGCCGAGTGGTACCAGGTCACCGTGGCCGGCTCCGACGGCTCCACGCTCAGCGGTGAATCCACGCCGGGCAAGGTGATCGGCCCCTCCTTCGCGGCCGAAGAAGTGCCCGATGTGCTGGAAACGCTGATCGACACCTACCGCCGCGAACGCCAACCGGGCGAACGCTTTGCCGACACCGCCCGGCGCCTGGGCCCGCTGCCGTTCCGCACCGCCGCCAATGCCGTTCGGCGCGCCACGGCTGCGGCTTGACTCCACCGCGCAACCTCGTCGATTAACGTTCGAAACACGCCATGAAATTCATCGACCCGCATCAAGACACCTGGCACCTGGTTTGCGGTGAAGACGGCCCGATGCCCCACCCCTCGCCGCAGCCGCAGCGCCTGCTCACGCTGGAACAGTGGCACGCGGTGCGCCTGAGCTGGCCCGCAGGTCTGAGCACCGGCCTGCTGCTGCCCAACACCGCCGATGTGGAAAGCCTGGCGCAAGACCTGCCGCCGCAACGCGCGGGCATTGAACTCATCGTCTTGCAGTTCCCCAAATGGACTGATGGCCGCGCCTACACCCAGGCTCGGCTGCTGCGCCAGCGCCTGCGTTTTGAAGGTGAAGTTCGCGCCGCGGGCGAGGTGCTGGTCGACATGCTGCCGCTGCTGCAACGCACCGGCTTCGATGCGGCGCAACTGCGGGCCGACCAGAAGCCGGATGCCGCCCGACGCACGCTGCGCTTCTTTACCGGGCACTACCAGGGCGACGTGGTGCAACCCCAGCCGTTGTTCGCGCGGGCCGCAGCGTGACTGGCGCCATCGAGTTGTATGCGCGCAAAACGCCGGGCTTCGATGCGCGCCTGGCCCGCACATTGGCGGTGCTGGAAGGTGCGGCCATTGAACACGGCGGGCGCATCGTCCAGGCCACCAGCCTGGGCGCCGAAGACATGGTGCTCACCGACCTCATCGCGCGCCGCCACTTGCCCATTGCCGTGGCCACCTTGGCCACGGGCAAGCTGCATGCACAGACCCTGGCGCTCTTGCCGCGCATCGAACAGCGCTATGACATCAAGGTCGAGCGCTTCGCGCCCGAGCCCTTGGCCACGGTGCGCTTCGTTGCCCACCACGGCGAGCGCGCCATGTTTGAAAGCATCGAGCTGCGCAAGGCCTGCTGCCAAGTGCGCAAACTTGAGCCGCTGGCACGCATGCTCAAGGGCCGCGAGGCCTGGGTCACCGGCTTGCGGCGCGAACAGACCGTGGCTCGCGGCGAGGTGCGCTTCAGCGAAGCCGATGAGCAAGGCCGCACCAAATTCAACCCCTTGGCAGATTGGAGTTGGAACGACGTGTGGCACTACATCGCCAGCAACGACGTGCCGTACAACGAACTGCACGACCAGTTCTTCCCGAGCATCGGCTGCGAGCCGTGCACACGGGCGATTGCCGTGGGCGAAGACTTTCGCGCCGGGCGTTGGTGGTGGGAGGAGGAGCAGGCCAAGGAATGCGGCTTGCACGTAAAGCACGTGACTGAAGGAACCCGCGCATGAACGCCCCCGTGAGTCTTGAAAAACTGCTGCCTGCGCTGGACAGCAGCCACCTCGACTGGCTGGAAGAAGAAGCCATCTTCATCCTGCGTGAAGTGGCCGCCACGTTCGAGCGCCCGGCCTTGCTGTTTTCGGGTGGCAAAGACTCTTGCGTGGTGTTGCGTCTGGCAGAAAAAGCCTTCAAGCACGGCGTGGCTGGGAATGAATTCAAGGGCCGCCTGCCGTTCCCGCTGCTGCACGTGGACACCGGCCACAACTTCCCCGAGGTGATCGCCTTCCGCGACCGGCGGGTTGAAGAAATGAACGAGCGCCTGGTGGTGGGTCATCTGCAAGATTCCATCAACCGCGGCAGCGTGCGCCTGGCGCACCCGCTCGAATCGCGCAACGGCCACCAGACGGTGACGTTGCTGGAAGCC
>JANMYI010000747.1:0-2510 GCA_031381955.1 Burkholderiales bacterium | reverse complement strand
TTGCTGGCCGAAGGATCCGACATCGGCCTGGCCACCGTCTACCGGGTGCTGATGCAGTTCGAACAGGCTGGCCTGCTGACGCGCAGCAACTTCGAATCGGGCAAGTCGGTGTTCGAGCTCAACGAAGGCCAGCACCATGACCACCTGGTGTGCCTGAGCTGCGGGCGTGTTGAGGAATTCTTCGACGCGCAAATTGAACAGCGCCAGCGCGACATCGCCAGCCAGCGTGGCTTCACGCTGCAGGAGCATTCGCTGGCCCTGTACGCCAGATGCGCCAAGGTCAACTGCGAACACCGGCCGAAGTAAGGCCGGCCAGGCGCATCAGGGTGCGTCGGGGCCTTCCATGGCCTGCTGGTGGCGCTTGACGAATTCCTGGTAGGTGTCGATGCCGCGCAGTTGCAGCACCCGGTTGCGCACCGCGGCTTCCACCAGCACGGCCAAGTTGCGCCCGGCATCGACCGCGATCACCACCTTGGGCGTGGGAATGCCCATCACCTCTTCATACAGCGGCTCGTAAGGCATGCGCTCGAAATCGCGTTCCAGCGTCTCGGTGCGCACGAGGTGGACGATGAGCTTCAGGCGCATCTTGCGGCGCACCGCGGTTTCGCCAAAGATGGCCTTGATGTCGAGCAGGCCGATGCCACGAACTTCGAGCAAGTTGAGCAGCAACTCGGGGCAGCGGCCTTCGATCGCGGACTGCGACACGCGGTACAGATCGACCGCATCGTCAGCGACCAAGCCATGGCCACGCGACACCAGTTCAAGCCCGAGTTCGCTCTTGCCCAGGCCCGACTCACCCGTGAGCAGCACGCCCAGGCCCAGGATGTCCATGAAGACACCATGGCGCGAGCTGCGCTCGGCGAACAACTGGCCCAGGTAAGCGCGCAGCACGTCGATCACCTGGCCGGCGGACTCCTCGGTCACGAACAGCGGAATCTCGGCTCGGTCGCACATGGCGATCAAGCGTGGCGGCGGCACCTGGCCGTCAGCCACGATGAGCATGGGCGGCTCCAGCGTGACGATGCGCGAGATGCGCCGCTCTTGCACCTCGGGCTCAGCGGCCAGCAGGTACGCCACTTCGCGGCGGCCCACGATCTGCACCCGGTAGGGGTGGATGTAGTTCAGGTAGCCGATCAGGTCGGCCGCCGAGCGCGCGTCCAGCACCGCAGCGTTGTCGAAGTGGCGCTCCGGGTGGGAGTGACCAGCCAGCCAATGCCAGCGCAACGCCGCTCGATGGGTTTCGAACAGCGCCTCGGCGCTGATGGTGGTGGGTTTCATGACCGGCGCGGCGCGGCGCTTGCGCGCTGAGTCACTCGGGGCCTTAAGCCAGCGACTTCAAGGGCTGCCACTCGCTGATCAGCTTGTGCAGCGTGGCCGCATCGGACTGGGCCTGCAAGCGCTCGCGCAGCTCGCGGTCGGACAGCATTTCGGCAATTTCAGACAGGATCTCCAAGTGCCGCTGCGTCGCCGATTCGGGCACCAGCAAGAAGATCAGCAGGTTGACGGGTTCGTCATCCGCCGCGTCGAAGCCGATCGGGGCGCGGGTGCGGATCACCGCAGCCAGCGGGTTTTTCAGCCCCTTGATGCGGCCATGCGGAATGGCCACCGCGTGGCCCAGCCCGGTGGAGCCCAGGCGCTCACGCGCGAACAGGTTGTCGGTGACGATGCCGCGCGCAATGGCGTTGTGGTTCTCGAACAGCAGGCCGGCCTGTTCGAACACGCGCTTCTTGCTGGTGGCGTCCACATCCACCAGCACGTTGCTGGCGGGCAGGATGGCGGCGAGGCGATTCATGAGAGGCTGGGTACCGACCGGGACGTATTCAACGTCTGCCCGGTGGGATGAAGGGGGCCCAAATTATAGGAATCAGCGCTCTCGATACGAGGGCCATTGCAGGCCGCGAGCGTGTCAAGTTACACAAATGCTGCGTTGCAGCAACGATTTTTGGTGCGGGTCGAGGTATCAAGAAGATGGCGGGCCAGGCCCGCCATCAAGAACGCGTGCATCAAAGCGGGGTCATGGCACCGGAGCGTCCTGGCGCTTCAGCGTTTCGTGGTGATGCTCTTGCAGCCGGTCTTTGTGCCGCACCACCTGGCGGTCGAGCTTGTCCATCAGTTGATCGATGGCGGCGTACAGGTCCTCATGCGCCTGCTCCACGAATATGTCGCGCCCCTTTACATGCAGCGTGACCTCGGCTTTCTGTCGTCGCTCCTTTTCCTTCAGCTTTTCCACCGTCAGCAGCACATTGATATCCACGACCTGGTCGAAGTGGCGTGTCACCCGATCCAGCTTGGTGAGTACGTACTCTCGAAGTGCAGGTGTCACTTCGAGGTGGTGTCCGCTGATCGTCAAGTTCATGAAGGCCTCCTTTTCGGGGGTGGTGGGAAAGCGGGGAATTGGCGGGGGAGAAGTGGGTCGGTAACGGGCGCCATGGCACGACAGATGTCGAACCAGTATACTACCGAAACAGCGCCGTGACAAGCCACTTGCGCCGCGCCCCGGGCACAAGCCC
>JANMYI010000733.1:0-22170 GCA_031381955.1 Burkholderiales bacterium | reverse complement strand
CCGCAGCGCGCCCAATTGGCGCAGACCGTGTCGCGCCTGTTTCTGCGCAACGCCACCCGCAACCCTGACGGCGAAGGCCGTTAACTCTCCGCCCACACCCAGGTCGCCGGCGAACAGGGCCGACTCATCGCCGCCGGTGCCCGCGCGAATTTCCAGGAATGCCGGCCGCTCGTCATCGGGGTCGCGCGGCAGCAGGGCGGTGTGCAAGCTGGCCTGCAAGCGCGCCAGGTCGGCGCCGGCGGCGCTGAGTTCCTCACGCGCCATCTCGGCCATCTCGGGCTCTGCCAGCATCTCCTGCGCGGCCTGTTGGTCGCGTTCGCGCTGTTCGTACTGCCGGTACAGGCCGACCAGTTCGGCCGCTGCGGCCTGTTCACGCATCAGGCTGCGGTAACGATTCAGATCACCGGCCACGCGCGGGTCGGCCAGGCTCGCGTCCAGCTCGGCCAGGCGCATGCTCAGGCGTTGGAGTTGCAGACGCAGCGTGTCATTCATGGGGCAGGGCGGCGCGGCGCCGTTCTGGGGCGGCGCATGGGTGTGGGCGGAGAGTTAACGGCCTTCGCCGTCAGGGTTGCGGGTGGCGTTGCGCAGAAACAGGCGCGACACGGTCTGCGCCAATTGGGCGCGCTGCGGTTCGTCGGCAGCGCGCAGTTCGGCCAGGGCGCCGTGCAGCATTTTTTGCGTCAAGCCGCGCGACAGCGCATCCAGCACGACCTCAATCTTCTCGCCCCGCGCCAGCAGCTTGTGCGCCCGAGTCAACTCGGTGGCACGCCATGCGTCGGCCTGCTCGCCCAGGGCCTGAATCAGCGGCACATTGGCGCGCTGCCCAAGCCAATGCGAAAAGCTTTGCACGCCGGCATCGATGATGGCCTCGGCCTGCGCCACCGCCGCCTGGCGCTTGGCGCCGGCGCTTTGCACAAGTGCCGACAGGTCATCAACGGTGTACAGGTAGATGTCAGCCAGGCGCGCCACTTCGGGCTCGATGTCACGCGGCACCGCCAGGTCGACCATCAACATGGGCCGCCGGCGCCGCGCCTTGAGCGCGCGCTCCACCGCACCCAGGCCGATGATGGGCAGCGAGCTGGCCGTGCACGACACCACGGCGTCGAACTCATGCAGCCGCGCCGGCAGCTCGGCCAGGCGCAGCGCCTGCGCCGAAAAGCGGCTGGCCAGTTTTTCGCCGCGCTCCAGCGTGCGGTTGGCCACCGCCATGCTCTTGGGGTTGCGCGCGGCGAAGTGCGTGGCCACCAGTTCGATCATCTCGCCCGCGCCCACGAACAGCACGCGCACCTCGTTCAAGTCTTCAAACAGCTCGGCGCACAGGCGCACGGCAGCGGCGGCCATGCTGATGGAATGGGCGCCGATCTCGGTGGAACTGCGCACTTCCTTGGCCACCGAGAACGAGCGCTGGAAGAGCTGGTGCAAGGTGGTGCCCAGGGTGCCGGCATCGTCGGCCTCGCGCACGGCCTGCTTCATCTGGCCCAGGATTTGCGGCTCGCCCAGCACCATCGAATCCAGCCCGCTGGCCACACGAAAGGCGTGGCGCGCGGCTTCATGGTCTTGCCGCAAATAGGTGTGGCTGGCCAGTTGGCTGGGGCCAACCTGGCCGTGCGTGGCCAGCCAGTCCAGGCTGGGCTGCACCAAGCCACTGCTCTGACCGGCCTGCGTGGCGACGTAGAGCTCGGTGCGGTTGCAGGTGGACAGCAACGCCACCTCGGTGCCGCCGTGGCGCAAGCGCTGGCTCAAGGTGTGCAGTGCAGGGGCCAGTTGTTCGGGCGCAAAGGCGAAGCGGCCGCGCATATCGAGTGGCGCGGTCGCGTGGTTCAAACCCAGAGTGAACACCGACATGGGGCGAATTATAAAATCCGCCCCTTTTTGGGCGCGCCATGGGTCTGCTGGAGGGGTTCTGGCATGGGCTGAACTTTATGGCGGTGGGCCTGTTGGCAGGGTGCATCGCCGCCGCGTTGGCCAAGGCGGTGTGGCGGCGCGAGCTGTCGGGCAAGCCCTTCATTCGCCTGGCGGCGGCGGCCAGCGTGGCGGCCCTGCTGGCATTGGGCCTGGGTTGGATGCTGTTGGGCCGCGACGGCCGCATGGCCAGCTACCTGGCCATGGTGTGCGCCATGGCCGTGGCGCTGGCCTGGGCAGGTTTCAGGCGTTAACGGCTTCCGGCGAACTCATCACCACCTCGCCGCGCAGCGAATGCGGGTAGGCCAGAGTGATGCGCAGATCAACCATCTGCCCCACCAGCCGCGCCGGGCCGGCAAAGTTAACGATGCGGTTGCACTCGGTGCGGCCCATCAGTTCGGGGCCGGCCACGCCGGGCCGCCGCGCCGCGCCTTCCACCAGCACGCGCTGCACCGTGCCCACGCGCTGCGCGCCGATGGCGCGTTGTTGCGCTTCGAGCCGGGCTTGCAGGCTTTGCAAGCGTTGCAGCTTCAGGGCATGGGGCGTGTCGTCGCGCAAGTTGGCCGCGGGTGTGCCGGGGCGCGGGCTGAAGATGAAGCTGAAGCTGGCGTCGAAGCCCACGTCTTCCACCAGGGCCATCATCTTGTCGAAGTCTTCTTGCGTTTCACCGGGGAAGCCGACGATGAAATCGCTGCCGATGCTGATGCCCGGCCGCACCGCGCGCAACCGGCGCACGATGCTTTTGAACTGCAAGGTGGTGTAGCCGCGCTTCATGGCGCTGAGGATGCGGTCGCTGCCATGCTGCACCGGCAGGTGCACATGGTTCACCAGTTGCGGAATGCGGGCATAGGCATCGATCAGACGCTGGCTGAATTCATTCGGGTGGCTGGTGGTGTAGCGGATGCGCTCGATGCCCGGCAGCGCGGCCACGCATTCAAGCAGCAGGGCGAAGTCGGCCGCGTCACTGCCGGCATCGCCCACGACGCCGCGCCAGGCGTTGACGTTCTGGCCCAGCAGCGTCACTTCCTTCACGCCTTGCGCCGCCAAGCCGGCCACCTCACCCAGCACGCTGTCGAGCGGGCGGCTGACTTCTTCGCCGCGGGTGTACGGCACGACGCAATACGAGCAGTACTTCGAGCAGCCTTCCATGATGGAAACGAAGGCCGCTGAGCCTTCCTTGCGCGCCGGCGGCAGGTGATCGAACTTTTCGATTTCCGGGAAGCTGATGTCCACCTGCGGCAAGCGCTTCGCACGGCGCTGCTCGATCATCTGCGGCAGGCGGTGCAGCGTTTGCGGGCCGAAGACCAGGTCGACATACGGTGCACGTTCGATGATCGCCGCGCCCTCCTGGCTGGCCACGCAACCGCCCACGCCAATGAGCACGCCCTTGCTCTTCAGGTGCTTCACGCGGCCCAGATCGGAGAAGACTTTCTCTTGCGCTTTTTCGCGCACCGAACAGGTGTTGAACAAGATCAGGTCGGCCTGCTCGACATCGTCGGTGGGCTCGTAGCCCTGCGCGGCGTGCAGCACGTCGGCCATCTTGGCCGAGTCGTACTCGTTCATCTGACAGCCGAAGGTGCGGATGAAGACCTTGGGTTTAGCGGCAGCGGTCATGTCGATCGCCGCGCTTCAGGGCACGGTCCAGGTTTGCGCCACCGGGTCGAACGCCCACGCCTGCGCTTGCTTGGGGGTGCTGGGCCAAGGCCGCTTGGCGCGTTCTTCCTCGCTCAAGATCCACACGTCCAACACCAGGCCCAAGGGCTCGAGCGTGTAATGCACCACCGCACGCTGGCCGGCCAACTCGCCTGACAGCACCAGCAGGTTGTTGGCGCCGCGAATGCGTGCACCAGGCGCCAGGCGCGCGGGCTGGCCGTTGAGCGTGACCTCGGGTGGCTGCCCGAACAAGATGGTGCCGCGCAGCGCCGTGGCCGGGAAATTGCGCAGCGCCTGTGCCGCCGCGGGCAGGGCAAAGGCTAACGTTGCCAACAAGGCGCAAGCACAGCGAATCAAGGTGTTCATCCTGCGGCTGTGGAGGTTTGCCGTCGCAGCTGAGTTGCTGGAGCGAAGGCAGGGATGTGGATGGTGGCGCTTCAGGGATTCGGTCACGTTCCGCGACCCCGGCTCGGCTTGCAAGCCGAGCCATTCGAATCCCGAAGCCAGAAGCCGAACTGTCGGCTTCTGGCGCGCCACCGCTTGGCACGACATTAGTGTTTGGAGCGGGGTGGTGGCGCTTCAGGGATTCGAACCCCGGACCTGCGGATTATGATTCCGTCGCTCTAACCGGCTGAGCTAAAGCGCCAACAGCCGGCAATTATAACGAGCCGTGCCGCGCGCCGCGGCGTCACTGCTTCGCACCCTGATGTTCAGTTTTTTCAAGAAGAAGGCGCCAGCGCCGGCGGCCACCGAAATGGCGCCGCCCGCCATAACGCTGCCCGTTGAGGCACCTCCTGCTGAGCCACTGCCACCCGCCCGTGTGGGGTGGATGGACCGGTTAAAAGCCGGCCTGCGCAAGACCAGTTCCGGCATTGCCCAGGTCTTCACCGGCACGCGCATCGACGACGCGCTGTATGAAGAGCTTGAGTCGGCGCTGCTGCTGGCCGACGCCGGCGTAGCGGCCACGGAGCATGTGCTGGTGGAGTTGAAGGCCCGCGTCAAACGCACGGAAGTCAGCGCGCCGCAGCAGGTGAAGGCGTTGCTGGTTGAGGTGTTGGCTGAACTGCTCACGCCCTTGCAGCAAACGCTCACGCTGGCCCAGGCCAAGCCCACGGTGATCATGGTGGTGGGCGTGAACGGTGCGGGCAAAACCACCAGCATCGGCAAGCTCACGCGCCACTTGGCCGAGGGCGGCTGCAAGGTCTTGCTCGCCGCGGGCGACACCTTTCGCGCCGCGGCGCGCGAGCAACTTGCGGCGTGGGCGCAGCGCAATGAGGTGGAGATCGTCAGCCAGCACGGTGGCGACCCCGCGGCGGTGAGCTTTGATGCGGTCACGGCCGGCAAGGCGCGCGGTTGCGATGTGGTGATCGCCGACACCGCTGGGCGGCTGACGACGCAGACTCACCTGATGGAAGAGCTGAAGAAGATCCAGCGCACCATCGGCAAGGCCCAGGCCGGTGCGCCGCATGAAGTGCTGCTGGTGGTCGATGGCAACACCGGCCAGAACGCGCTGGCGCAAGCCAAGGCCTTCGACGCCGCGCTGGGCCTGACCGGCCTGATCGTGACCAAGCTCGACGGCACGGCCAAGGGCGGCGTGTTGGCGGCCATCGCGCGCTGGGCTGATGAGCGCGGCCGCCCGCTGCCGGTGTACTTCATCGGCGTGGGCGAAAAGCTTGAAGACCTGCAACCTTTTGATGCACGCGAATTCGCGCAAGCACTCTTGGCTTGATCAATTCAGTGCTTGATCAACTCGGGCTTGATTGATTCAGGCCGTGTTCAATGCAGGCGTGGCGCCGCACGGGCGCGCGGCGGCGTGTCCAAGTCGTCGAAGAACGCTGAGGGCACGGGTTCCATGGCCGTGTCGTAGGCGGCGTCGCCGTCGTTCAGCACGGCCTCGATCTCGGCCACCGGTATCAGCGGCATCGGCCGCGACGCGGTGCCTTGGGTGTTGAGCACGCGCCCGCGCCGCGCCGCCACCGTGGCCATTTCGCTGCCCAGGCGTTTGCGCGCTTCGGCCGCGGTGGGCAAGCGGTCTTCATACCAGGCGATGACACCGATGCCCGCGCCGCGCAGCACCCGGCCCATGCGTTCGTGGCGTTGGCGGCTGCGTTCGGTTTCGGCCGCGGCGCGCACATCAACCACCATCAGCACGCGCGAGCCGCCGTCGCAAATCAGCAGGTCAGCGCTCAGGCCACCGGCACGCAGCAGCCATTCGCGGTGAGAGTGCTGTGCCGGCACGCGAATGAAGCGCGACAGCGGCACCTGCGCCAGCACCAGGAAACCAGGCAAGGCGCTGCGCACCAGTTCCAGCGCGCGGCGCTCGGAAATGCTCAGCACGCGCACTGCATCGGGAGGCCAATCGGCCACCGTGTCGAGTTCTTCGCGCGCCGCGCGGCGCGCATCGCGGCGCTGTTGTTGGCGCTGCCAGGCCAGGCCCGCCAGCGCCAGCATTGCAGTGGCGCCGAGCAGCGCAAGGGTTATCGGTTCGGGCAAGCCCATGGTCAGCGTCCTGGTCGCGGCAACAAGGCTAACCGTAGGCTGAACCGGGCCGCGGCGGCGCTGCTGGCGCGCTACGGTGGTATCAAGGTGTTTCGGTGCGGCGATGAAGCAGCCACTGGCGTGCGCAATTGCACAGCCAGCGGCAACGGCTCGCCATCAACGTGGCATGCCGCCCATGCCGCCCATGCCGCCCATGCGCTTCATCATCTTCATCAGGCCGCCGCCCTTCATCTTCTTCATCATGGTCTGCATCTGCTCAAATTGATTCAGCATGCGGTTCACTTCCTGCACGTGAACACCGGCGCCGGCGGCAATGCGGCGCTTGCGGCTGGCCTTGAGCAGATCGGGCTTGCGCCGCTCCAGCGCGGTCATGGAACAGATGATGCCTTCCATGCGCCGCACGTCGCGTTCGGCGCGGCCCATGTCGGCGCCTTGGGCCTTGGCCGCGAGTTGCGACGGCAGCTTGTCCATCAGTTTTCCCAGGCCGCCCATCTTCTTCATTTGCGCGATCTGGGACAGGAAGTCGTTCAGGTCGAAGGCGCTACCGCTCTTGAACTTGTCGGCCAGCTTTTGCGCGGCGTCAACGTCAACGCCCTTTTGCACTTCTTCCACCAGGGCCACGATGTCGCCCATGCCCAGCACGCGCCCGGCGTGGCGTTCGGCGTCGAACACTTCCAGGCCGTCGAGCTTTTCCGACACCCCGGCAAACTTGATCGGCGCGCCGGTGATGGCGCGCACCGACAGCGCCGCACCGCCGCGCGAATCGCCGTCGAGCTTGGTCAGCACGATGCCCGTGAGCGGCAGGGCGTCCTTGAACGCCTTGGCCGTGTTGACCGCGTCCTGGCCCTGCATGGCATCGACCACGAACAGCGTTTCCACGGGCTGCAGCACAGCGTGCAGCTCGCGGATCTCGTTCATCAGCGCTTCGTCGATCGCCAGGCGCCCGGCGGTGTCGACCAGCAGCACATCGAAGTAATGGCGCCGCGCATGGTCGAGCGCGGCCAGCGCAATGTCGCGCGGCTTTTGATCCGGCGTGGACGCAAACCATTCGGCGCCGGCCTGCGCGGTGACGGTCTTCAATTGCTCGATGGCAGCGGGCCGGTACACGTCGGCTGAAACCGTGAGCACCTTCTTCTTGCGCCGCTCGATCAAGTGCTTGGCCAGCTTGGCCGTGGTGGTGGTCTTGCCCGCGCCTTGCAGGCCGGCCATCAGGATCACCGCCGGTGGCTGCGTGGCCAGGTTAATGTCGGCCACGCCGTCACCCATGGTGGCGGCGAGTTCCTTGTGCACCACGCCCACCAGGGCCTGACCCGGGTTGAGCGAGCCGGCCACGTCTTGCCCCAGCGCCTTTTCCTTGACGCGGGCAATGAAGTCGCGCACCACCGGCAGCGCCACGTCGGCCTCGAGCAGGGCCATGCGCACTTCGCGCAGCATGTCCTGCACATTGCTTTCGGTCATGCGCGCCTGGCCGCGCATGGTCTTGACCAGGCGCGACAAGCGGTCGGTGAGGGTGGTGGCCATGGGCGCGGGGGGCATGCGGCCCTCGAACGAGGCGCACGCGAAAGTACACTGTGACGAATGATTTTAGACGCCCCCTTCGCCGCACTCGGGCTGCTGGCCGTGCTGGCCGTTGCGGCGTATGCCGTGGCCGCCTGGCCGGCCGCGTGGCCGGCCGGGCAGACGGCGCGCTGGGCGAGTTGGGCCTTGACGCTGGGCTGGCTGGCGCATGCGCTGTTGCTGGTGCTGGAGGTCAGCGGCCTGGGCCGCGCAGACGGCGTGCCGCGCCTGGGCTTCGGGCCGGTGTTGTCGATCACGGTGTGGCTGGTGCTGGCCGTGCATGCCGTGGAAAGCCGCTGGTTGCCGCTGCCCACGGTGCGCCGCGCGCTGGCCGTGGCCGGTGCGTTGGCGGTGCTGCTGGCCTGGGCCTACCCGGGCGACTGGCGGCTGCAGTCCGCCAATGCGTGGGCGCCGCTGCATTGGCTGCTCGGTGTCGGCTCATACGGTCTCTTTGGCGCCGCTGTCTTGCATGCGCACTGGCTCGACCGTGCCGAACACCGCCTGCGTTTGCATGCCGCGGGTAGCGCGCCCGCCTCTGGCATGCCACTGCTTCGGCTGGAGCGGCTCACCTTCCGCTTCGTGCAAGCCGGCTTCGTGGTGCTGTCGGCCGCGCTGGTGCTGGGCGTGGCCACGGCGGGCCACCTTCGCGTCGATCACAAGACCGTTTTCTCCGTGCTCGGCTGGGCCGTGTTCGCCGCCCTGCTGGCCGGGCGCCATTGGCGCGGCTGGCGCGGCCGGCGCGCCACGCGCTGGCTCTACGCCGGCGCGGTGTTGCTGTTGTTGGCCTACGCCGGCTCGCGTTTTGTGTTTGAAGTTGTCCTGGGCCGCAGCGCCGCATAGAAAGCCAAGCCATGAAGTACCTGATCGTCTTGCTGGTGGTGGTGGCCGTGGGCTGGTGGCTGGCCTCGCGCCGGCCCAAGGCGGTGGCGCGGCGGCAGCAACAGCAAGCAGCAAAGCCGCAAGCCATGTTGAGTTGCACGCATTGCGGTGTGCACTTGCCGGCCAGTGAGGCGGTGGTCGATGGCAGCGGCAGCTATTGCAGTGAAGCGCACCGCCTGGCCGGGCCGCGATGAGCCCGCCCGGCCGCCCGAAGGGCGAATTCCGGAGTGCGCAGCACGAAGGTACTTCCTTATGACCCTGCCCGGCGACGCCAGCGACCGCCGCCATGGCGAGCGGCGCTACAACGAACGCCGCCACAACGAATGCCGCACCTCCGCCGGGCGGCGTGCCGACGAGTCGCTGTTCGGCGCCTTGGGCGTGGCGGCCGACAGCCAGGGCCTGACGGACAGCCAGCTTGCCGCTGACAGCTACAGCGCCGGCGGCCTGGGGCGCCTGGGTGCCGCCGGTGGCCACGACCCGCGCGAGCTGGGCCGCGAAATGCGGCGCATGTTGCGCACGCAAGATTCAGCGCTGAGCCGCATCTTTCGCACCTACACCGCGGCGCGCGCGGCGCTCGGCGTGGCCCTGGTGGTGGCGCAGGCGGCCACGGCGCTGCTCGGGCTGCGCTCGACGCTGCCGCTGGTGCTGGTCAGCCTGGCCTATGCCGCGCAGGCGCTGGTGTTGTGGCTGTTGCCAAGCCTGCGTATCGAACCTGATGAGCAGCGCCTGCCGCGCAGCCCGGCCGCGCTGCGCCGGCGCCAATGGGTTGCCACCATCGGTGTGGACATTGGCGCGTTCATCGCCATGCATGCGCTCGACCCTGGCGCCAGCTTCAACTTCGTTGCCTTGTTGGTGCTGCCGGTGCTCATGGCGGGCGTGTTGAGTTCGCGGTTAGAGGCGCTGGCCACGGCCTCGGCGGTGGCGCTGATGTTGCTCGCCGTGGCTTGGCGCGCCAGCCTGACTGGCCTGGACAGCGCTGTGCTGATGACGCAGACCGGCATGGCCGGCATGGGCTTTTTCGTCATCACCTTGCTTTCGGGTGAGCTGGCCGGGCGGCTGGCGCGCGAGGAGCTGGCGGCACGCGGCAGCCTGGAGCTGGCGCGTCAACAGGCGCAGCTCAACCGCCTGGTGATCGAGGAAATGGCCGATGGTGTGCTGGTGGTGGATGGCCGCTTGCGTGTGCGCGCGGCCAACCCGGCGGCGCGCATGCTGATCAACGACAGCGGCCTGGCACCGGCCGCGCCGTTCCAACTCGACAGCACGCCGCTGTGGCAGCCGCTGGCGCAAGCTGCCGCGCAGGCCTTCGCCAGTGCGCAGTGGCCCGAAGCCGGGCGCGATGTGATGCTGGGCCTGGCCGACGGGCGCACGCGCACGCTGCGCTTGCGCGTGCGCTTCACGCGCCGCCAGGCGCTGGACGACGAAGCTGACGCCGGCAACGGCTTGGCGCACGAGGAGTTGTGCGTGCTGCTGCTGGAAGACGTGCGCACCGCACAAAGCCGGCTGTTGCAGGAAAAGCTGGCCGCCATGGGGCGCGTGTCGGTCGGTATTGCGCACGAGATTCGCAACCCTCTTGCGGCCATCGCTCAGGCCAACGCCTTGTTGCTGGAAGACCCGCTGCCCGCACCGCAGGCGCGCTTGGCGCAGATGGTGGCCGACAACGTGTTGCGGCTCAAGAGCATTGTCGACGACGTGATGGAGCTGGCACCGGGCACGCCGGTGGCCTACCAGGAAGTCGACGCCACGGCACTGGTCAGCCACGCGGTGGCGGAGTGGGCGCGCACCGTTGAGCTGGTGCTCGGGCCGGAAAGCCGGCTGCGTCTGGAACTGCCCGCGCAGCGCCTGAACGTGGTGTTCGACGCCGAGCAGTTGCGCCGCGTGCTCATCAACCTGCTCGATAACGCCCACCGCCACAGCAGCGCGGCGCGCGCGGCCGTCGTGCTGCGCCTGGCCGTGCGCGACGACACCAGCGCGGTGCTGCTGGTGGACAGTGACAGCCCGCTCATCGCCCCCGAAGTTGAACGCTACTTGTTCGAGCCGTTCTTTTCAACGCGCAGCCGCGGCACGGGGCTGGGCTTGTACATTTGCCGCGAGTTGTGCCAGCGCCATGGCGCCAGCATTGAATACCGGCAGCGCGCACCGAGCGAGCGCAACCGCAATGTCTTTCAAGTCACCTTGCGCCGCGCCGCGGCCACGGTCCTGAACACCCCCGCCGCCGCCACCACCCCAGCCAGCGCCACCGCGCCGAACCCACCATGAACGCGCCGGAACCCTTGCCCCTGCTGGTGGTGGACGACGAGCCCGACCTGTGCACGCTATACGAACTCACGCTGGTGCGTGAAGGCTATGCGGTGGAAACCGCGGCCAGCGTGGCCGAGGCCTGGGCCTTGCTGAGCGAGCGCCGCTTCAGCGCCTTGATCACCGACATGCGGCTGCCCGACGGCACCGGGCTGGAGCTGTTGCAACGTTTGGAACAAGCCGGTCGCAGCGAACGCATCATCGTCATCACCGCGCACGGCTCGGCCGAAAACGCGGTTGAAGCGCTCAAGGCCGGCGCTTATGACTACCTCACCAAACCGGTGGACCTGCGCCAGTTCCGCAGCGTCGTGGCCTCGGCGCTGGGCCGCGCGGTGCCGGCTGCGGGCGCGCGGCCAAAACGGCCGGACGCACAGGAAGCGCCTGCTGCGGCCATGACCGCCTCCGCGCGGCTGATCGGCAGCTCCGCGCCGATGCAGCAGGTGCGCTCGCTCATCGTGCGCGTGGCCCGCAGCATGGCCCCAGTGCTGGTGCAGGGCGAATCGGGCACGGGCAAGGAACTGGTGGCGCGCAGCATCCATGAGCACTCGCCACGCGCGGCCCACCCCTTTGTGGCGGTGAACTGCGGCGCCATACCTGAAAACTTGCTCGAAGCCGAGTTCTTTGGTTTCCGCAAAGGCTCGTTCACCGGCGCCAACGAAGACCGCGAAGGCTTCTTCCAAGCCGCGCATGGCGGCACCTTGTTCCTGGACGAGATCGGCGACCTGCCCGTGGCCATGCAAAGCAAGTTGCTGCGCGTGGTGCAGGAACGCGCCGTGCGGCCCATCGGCGCGGTGGCCGAACAAGCCGTCAACGTGCGCCTGGTCAGCGCCACGCACAAGGATCTGGCCGAAGAGGTGCGCGCCAGTCGCTTCAGGCAAGACCTGTATTACCGGCTCAACGTCATTCAGATCCACATGCCGCCGCTGCGCGAGCGCGTGGCCGATCTGCCCGACATCTGCACGGCTGTGTTGAACCGCCTGGCCCGCGACGCCGGTGTGCAGCCGCCTCCCACCCTGGCGCCCAGCGCCATGGCCGCGTTGGCGGCCTATGGCTTTGCGGGCAATGTGCGCGAGCTTGAGAACCTGTTGCACCGCGCCGTGGCGTTGTCGGGCCAAGACATCATCTCCGCGGGCGACCTGGGCCTGGATGAGGCCGGGGCCGCGGCGCCGCCCGATGCGCCCGCGCCGCCCGCGACGCAAGTGCACGGGGCTGCCGCGGATCAAGCGCTGAGCGCGCCAGCGCCTTTGCCGGCCGACTTGCAGGCGCATCTCGATGGCGTGGAGCGCGTGATCCTCGAACGTGCGCTGGATATGCACCGCTACAACCGCACGGCCGCGGGCGCCAGCCTGGGGTTGACCTTGCGCCAGATGCGCTACCGCATGGCCCGGCTGGGCGTGCAGGTGGCCGACGGCGCGCCCGAGCGCAACGAGCCGCCAGCGCCGTGAGCCTGGCCCGACGCAGCAGCGTGCGCGCGGCATGGCGAGCCGGCTGGTGGCAGCCCGCCTGCGTGGTGGCTTCCCCTAACCATGGTGCGCGCCCACCGGGTGTGTTGCCCAGCTTGGTGGTGGTTCATTCGATCAGCCTGCCGCCCGGGCACTTTGGCGGCGATGCGGTGTTGCGCCTGTTCACCAATACGCTGGACCACGACGCGCACCCCTACTACGCCGGGCTGCGCGGCTTGGAAGTCTCGGCACATTTTTTTATCCAGCGCGCAGGCCAAGTCGTGCAGTTCGTGTCGTGCGATGCGCGGGCCTGGCATGCCGGGGAGTCGAGCTGGCGCGGGCGGGCGGATTGCAACGACTACGCCATCGGCATCGAACTCGAAGGCCTGGAAGGCGGGCGCTTCGAGGCTGCGCAATACGGTGCACTCAAACGCCTGCTACGCGCCTGCCGCCTGGCTTACCCGAGCCTGCAAGATGTGGCCGGCCACGAGCATGTGGCCCCCGGCCGCAAGGCCGACCCCGGCGCCGGGTTCGATTGGGCGCGCCTGGCGCGTGGCTTGCACAGCAAAGGCCTTTGCGTCAACCCGCGCGCGTCAAAACCGCGGCTTGCACAGGACAATCTTGCCAGTTTGTAACTAAATGCGTCAACGCTAGCTGTAGTGGCTTGCTGCCCATAGCAACCCCAGATATAGTGTGTTCTCGCGTTTTGCTTAACAAGCCGTGCGGTCTGGCTGTGACGGTCAACCGACCCTCTTTTTAGACACGGCCTGAGCGGCGCCAGAGCCGCGCAACGCGAGAGAACGGATACCGAACAGGCGCTGAATGCAACGTGGCCCACCGGGCCGCGGGCGTGACAGCACAGCAGCCAGGGCAGGCGCCGCACAGCGGCCCGCGCACTCAATTCACACCATTGCCGATTTCAAGGGGACTCCATGCAAGCTGTCGCAAGTGTGGCCGCACAGATGTCATTGCCAGCGCAGTCTGCAACGCCTGCGCTGCCAGCAAGCTCCGCTTACGCGGGCTATCAAATCATTCGCCGCAACGGCGCCGTGGTGGCGTTCGAGCCGAGCAAGATTGCAGTGGCCTTGATGAAGGCCTTTCTTGCTGTTCACGGCACGCAGGGCGCGGCGTCGGCCAGCGTGCGCGAAACGGTCGATGTGCTCACCGAAGCCGTGGTGCGTGCGCTGTTGCGTTCACGCCCCGGCGGCGGCACCTTCCACATCGAAGACGTGCAAGACCAGGTTGAGCTTGGCCTGATGCGTGGCAGCCACCATGAAGTGGCGCGCGCTTATGTGCTCTACCGCGAACGCCGCACGCAGGAACGCGCACGTGAGAAGCAGGCCACGGTGCCCAAGGTGGCCCCATTGAATGTGACCGATGACGCCGGCCAGCGCGCGCCTCTCGACTTTGCCGCGCTGCAAGCCTTGGTGGCATCGGCCTGCGCGGGGCTGGGCAGCGAAGTGCGGGCCGAGCCCATCCTGGCCGAGACCCGCCGCAACCTGTATGACGGCGTGCCGCTGGCTGAGGTCTACAAGGCGGCGATCCTGGCCGCGCGCACCCACATCGAAAAAGACCCGGCCTACTCGCGCGCCACGGCGCGGCTGCTGCTGCACACCATCCGCCGCGAAATCTTGGGTGGCGAAGTCACCCAGACGCAGATGAGCGAGCGCTATGCCGAATACTTCCCCGGCTACATCCGCCAGGGTGTGAAGAGCGAGTTGCTCGATGAGCGCATGCAGCAGTTCGACCTGCCACGGCTGGGTGCGGCAATCAAGCCCGAGCGCGATTTGCAGTTCGACTACCTCGGCCCGCAAACCCTGTACGACCGCTACTTCCTGCACATTGAAGAGCAGCGCATTGAAATGCCGCAGGCCTTCTTCATGCGCGTGGCCATGGGCCTGTCGCTCGGCGAGATCGACCGCGAAGCGCGCGCCATCGAGTTCTACAACGTGCTATCCAGCTTCGATTTCATGAGCAGCACGCCCACGCTGTTCAACAGCGGCACGCGGCGCTCGCAACTGTCGAGCTGCTACCTCACCACCGTGGCCGACGACCTCGACGGCATTTATGAGGCGTTGAAGGAAAACGCGCTGCTTTCAAAGTACGCCGGTGGCCTGGGCAACGACTGGACGCGCGTGCGCGCGCTGGGCAGCTACATCAAGGGCACCAATGGCAAGAGCCAAGGCGTGGTGCCGTTCCTCAAAGTGGTGAACGACACGGCCGTGGCGGTGAACCAGGGCGGCATGCGCAAGGGCGCGGTCTGCGCTTACCTTGAGAGCTGGCACCTCGACATCGAAGAGTTCCTCGAGCTGCGCAAAAACACCGGTGATGACCGCCGCCGCACGCACGACATGAACACCGCGAACTGGATCCCCGACCTGTTCATGAAGCGGGTCATGGAAGGCGGCCAGTGGACGCTGTTCTCGCCCAGCACCTGCCCCGACCTGCACGACAAGTTCGGCATCAAGTTCGAGCGCGCTTACGTGGCGTATGAAGCGCAGGTGGATCGCGGCGAGCTGAAGCTGTTCAGGCGCATGCCGGCCAAGGACCTGTGGCGCAAGATGCTGTCGATGCTGTTCGAAACCGGCCACCCCTGGATCACCTTCAAAGACGCCTGCAACGTGCGCAGCCCGCAGCAGCATGTGGGCGTGGTGCACTCCAGCAACCTGTGCACCGAGATCACGCTGAACACCAGTGACAGCGAAATCGCGGTCTGCAACCTGGGCTCGGTGAACCTGGTGCGGCACTTGAAAGACGGCCAGATCGATCAGGCCAAGCTCAAGGCCACCGTGGCCACGGCGATGCGCATGCTCGACAACGTGATCGACATCAACTACTACGCGGTGAAGAAGGCGCGCGACTCCAACCTGCGCCACCGGCCGGTGGGGCTGGGCATCATGGGCTTTCAAGATTGCCTGTACCAACTGCGCACGCCCTACGCCAGCGACGCCGCGGTGGAGTTCGCCGACCGTTCCATGGAAGCCGTGTGCTACCACGCCTACTGGGCCAGCACCGAGCTGGCCGAAGAACGCGGCCGCTATTCCAGCTACCGCGGCTCGCTCTGGGAGCGCGGCGTGCTGCCCATCGATTCACTCGAACTGCTGGAGCGCGAGCGTGGTGGCCATGTCGAGGTCGACCGCTCGGTGAGCATGGACTGGGCGAGCCTGCGCGAACGCATCAAGCTGCATGGTATGCGCAACAGCAACTGCGTGGCCATTGCCCCCACGGCCACCATCTCCAACATCATCGGTGTCGATGCGTCCATCGAGCCTTGCTTCGGCAACCTGTCGGTCAAGAGCAACCTGTCGGGCGAGTTCACCATCATCAACGAGTACCTGGTGCGCGACCTGAAACGCCTGGGCTTGTGGGACGACGTGATGATCATGGACCTGAAGCACTTCGATGGTTCGCTGCGCCCGATCGACCGCGTGCCGCCCGAATTGAAGAGCCTGTACGCCACGGCCTTCGAGGTCGAACCGCGCTGGCTGGTCGAGGCCGGCGCACGGCGCCAGAAGTGGATCGACCAGGCGCAGTCGCTCAACATCTACATGGCCGGAGCATCGGGCAAGAAGCTCGATGAGACCTACCGCCTGGCCTGGCTGCGCGGCCTGAAGACCACCTACTACCTGCGCACCATGGGTGCCACGCACGCCGAGAAGTCGACCGTGCATGCTGGGGCGATGAACGCCGTGACCTCGCAAGGCGCGCTGGCTTCGGGCGGGGCAGGTGTGGGTGGCGCGGCAGCCGACGATGTGCCTGGCAGTGACGTGAAGTTCTGCGCCATCGACAACCCGGATTGCGAGGCCTGCCAGTGATGCGCATCGCCCCACTCACGCGCCTATGCATGAAGATGTTTGGTGTCTGCGGCCGATGCAAGTCAGTGGCAATGCGTTGAGCGATGCGTATGTGCAACAACATCGCTTTCAAGTGTTGAGTCGCGCGTTGTATTGCTTGGTGTTCGCGCGCATCGCTCAGATAATTCGACGCCATAGGACGTGACAGACATGCTTGTTTGGGAAGACGAAGTTCGCAGTACGCCGACGAATTCAATCCTCGCCGTCACCTCCGCGCCACTGCGCGATGTGCAGGCGGTGCAAGCGTCACCGCGCAGCGCGGTGGTTATGAGTGCCGAGAGCAACACCGTCACGGCGCGACCTGCACCCGTGGTGGCCAAAGCGGCCAAGCCAGATCCGGCACGCCGCGTCAGCGCCGCAGACAAACGCATCATCAACGGCCAGACTGACGTGAATCAACTGGTGCCGTTCAAGTACAAGTGGGCCTGGGAAAAGTACCTGGCCACCTGCTCCAACCACTGGATGCCGCAAGAGATCAACATGTCGCGCGACATCGCCACATGGAAAGATCCGAACGGCCTGACCGAAGACGAGCGCCGCCTGATCAAGCGCAACCTGGGCTTCTTCGTCACCGCCGATTCGCTGGCCGCCAACAACATCGTGCTGGGCACCTACCGCCACATCACTGCGCCCGAATGCCGCCAGTTCCTGCTGCGCCAGGCCTTCGAAGAAGCGATCCACACGCACGCCTACCAGTACATCGTTGAATCGTTAGGCCTGGATGAAAGCGAGATCTTCAACGCCTATCACGAGGTGGCGTCGATCCGCGACAAAGACGAATTCCTGATCCCCTTCATCGAAGCGATCAGCGACCCTCACTTCAAGACCGGCACGCCCGAGAACGACCAGACGCTGCTCAAGAGCCTGATCGTCTTTGCCTGCCTGATGGAAGGCCTGTTTTTCTACGTCGGCTTCACGCAGATCCTCGCGCTGGGCCGGCAGAACAAGATGACCGGCGCGGCCGAGCAGTACCAGTACATCCTGCGCGACGAGTCCATGCACTGCAACTTCGGCATCGACGTCATCAACCAGATCAAGGCCGAAAACCCCCACCTCTGGACGCCGGCGTTCAAGGCCGAGATCAAGGCCTTGTTCGAGCAGGCCGTGGCCTTGGAATACCGCTATGCCGAAGACACCATGCCACGCGGCGTGCTCGGCCTGAACGCGTCCATGTTCAAGGGCTACCTGCGCTACATCGCCAACCGCCGGGCCACGCAAATCGGGCTCGAAGCACTCTTTCCGAATGAAGAGAACCCGTTCCCGTGGATGAGCGAAATGATTGATTTGAAGAAGGAGAGAAATTTCTTTGAAACGCGCGTCATCGAATACCAGACCGGTGGCGCCTTGTCCTGGGATTGAACTGCCGTACCCCGAACGTTAACAACAACCCAGGTATGGCAGCCCGAATCGAAGTGTCAAAAGAACATCAACAGATGTCGACCGGCACTTCACCCCATTCAGCGCACCGAGGCAACCGCCTAGAAACCCTTCGGGGTGACGAAGCAGACCAACGGGCACTGAATCGCCGCACTGTATCGAGCAGTGCGGTGCTCTTTGCAACTTGATCAAGGAGATCGTTATGGCAACTGCGAAGAAAGCTCCGGCCAAGAAGGCCGCCGCGAAGAAGGCCGCACCGGCGAAGAAGGCTGCGGCCAAGAAGCCGGCCGCGAAGAAGACTGCACCGGCGAAGAAGGCTGCGGCCAAGAAGGCCCCGGCGAAGAAGGCTGCGGCGAAGAAGGCCGCACCGGCGAAGAAGGCTGCGGCCAAGAAGCCGGCCGCGAAGAAGGCGGCGCCGGCAAAGAAGGCTGCTGCGAAGAAGACTGCGGCCAAGAAGCCCGCGGCGAAGAAGCCGGCTGCAAAGAAGGCGGCGAAAAAGCCTGCCGCTCCTGCTACGCCGACTGCGCCCGCACCGGCCCCTGCAAAGACGGCTTTGAGTTCGGCGGCGGCCTGGCCGTTCCCGACCGGCAACAAGCCCTGAAAGACTGTGGAACGCCACCACCGGCGCTGCAAAGCGGCGGTGGTGGCGCCAACCACCAGACTCACAGCCCGGCACTGCTGGGCTTTTTTATGCCCACCCGGCGCAGCGGCGCGTCATCACGTCAACCCTGCGCAGCAGCGCGCCCTCACGCCGGCAGCACGCAAATCACAGGCCCAGCGCAGCCGGATCGAGCACATGGTTTTGTCCGCCGCGGTGCGCAATTTTCAGTGCCCCAACCTGGTTGCCCAGAGCAGCGCAGCGCTCCAGCGGCCAGCCGCGTTCCAGGCCGTGCAGCAACGCTGCGCGAAAGGCATCGCCGCAGCCCGTGGGGTCGAGCACCGCGCTGGCCTGAACGCCGGCCACGACGCTGCGCACGCCTTGTTGCCAGACCTCGCAGCCGTGTTCACCCAGCGTGACCACCAGGCCGCGCAAGTGCGAGCGCGACAGTTGCTCCAGGCTCATGCCCGTGCGCTCGCACAGCATGCGGCCTTCATAGTCATTCACCGCCACCCAGCTGGCCTGCGCGATGAAGTGCTTGAGCTCGGCGCCATCGAACATCGGCAGCCCTTGCCCGGGGTCGAAGATGAACGGAATCTTCGCCGCAACCAGTTGCTCGGCGTGCTGCAGCATGGCATCGCGCCCGTCGGGCGCAATGATGGCCAAGGCGATGTCGCTGCGCCGTGGCACCTGTGTTTGCTGCGCCTGTTGCATCGCACCGGGGTGGAAGGCCGTGATCTGGTTGTTGTCGGCGTCGGTGATGATGATGGCCTGCGCCGTGTAGGCCCCGGCAATGCTGCGCACCAGCGAGGTGTCTGCCCCCCACGAGGCCAAGCGTTGCCGGTAATCACCACCATCGTCGCCCAGCGTGGCCATGATCAGCGGCTCGCTGCCCAGTTGCTTCAATGTGTAGGCGATGTTGCCCGCGCAGCCGCCGAACTCGCGGCGCAATGTAGGCACCAGGAACGACACGTTCAGGATGTGCACCTGTTCGGGCAGGATCTGCTGCGCAAAACGGCCCGGGAAGTTGGTGATGGTGTCAAACGCAAGTGAGCCGCAAATCAACGCTGGCATATCAGTAACCTCTATGGGTAGAAAACTTCAATCGTGTAGCCCGCCACGCGGCGCGAGCCGGTGCTGAGCATGGCTTGCAACGCCACGTCGGTGCCAGCGGCCACGACGGTGGCGTTGCTGCCCAACTCGGCCGCGCTCAACACGCGGCGCGAAATGATCTGGCCTTGCGCGTCGGTCAACGCCAGGTCGATGGCCGGCATCATCAGTTCGGTGTCAGCGCGGTTGCGCAGCACCATGGCCATGCGGTACAGCGGGCTGCCTTCGATGCGGGTGAGCGCGGTGCTTTCCACGCTCAGCAGTTCCACATTGCGCAGCGGCTGGATCTGGCAGGCTGCCAGCTTGCATGCGTGCTCAAGCCAGGGCCTGCTGAACGCCCAATGCGCGGCGACCCAGTCGCGCTGATGCAGCAGCCACTGCGCCGCCAGCGCCATGGCCAACAAGCACGCGGCCAGCCCGAGCGCACGGCGCACGCCGGGGCGTTGCCAGCGCGCAGCGCGGTCGGCCTGGCGAATGAAGCTCGGCGTGTCGGCAGGTTCGGCGTACAGATCTGCCGCCACTGTGGTGGCCACGCCGGTCGAGTCCGGCGAGTCGGGGGTGTCAGCCACGACGGCCACGGCTTCGGCCACTGGTACGCCTGCCAACACGGCGTCGATGCCGTCCGGCTGGCCATCGGGTGGCAGCCCGCCAGGCAAGGCATCAAGGTCGATGTCCACGTGCTCGACGCCCAGGCGCGCGTATTCGGGCCACGAGGCGTCGTGCGGCTTGGGCTGCGCAAGGTCATCGAGCTCGGCAGCGGTGGCGGGCAAGGTGTCTCTGGCCAGCGTTAGCGCAGCTTGTTCGGCCTGCTCGGGCGCGGCGTCAACTTGCGCGGCATCAACAAGCGCCGGCGACGTCAGATCGGGATCGGCCGGTGCCGGCAAGCCCGGCGCGGCGGCCAGGTTGTTGGCGCCGGTCTCGGTTTCAGCGCTGGCGCCGGCCAAGGCCACCAGCGGCTGGCCATCGGCGTCGAGCTCAACCAGGTTCGCCTGGGCGTTGAAGACCTCGTTGCAGCGGCCGCAACGCACCCAGCCTTCAGACACCTTGAGCTGGTCTTGCACGACGCGAAAGACCGTCGTGCAAGAGGTACAGCGGGTGGCCAGGCTCATCGTTTGATCATGCCATGGCGCGTTGCACCGCCATCAGGATCCGCGTTGCGCCGTCATCAGGATCCAGCCTTCGCGCGCGTCGCTCACGGCCAGCGCCAGCTGCGGCGCATAAGCCTGCTGCAACTCGCTGGCCTGGCGTTCGAGGATGCCGGCCAGCACCAGCGTGCCACCGGGCGCCAGCAAACCGCTGAGCAAGGGGGCCAGCAATTTCAGCGGCGTGGCCAAGATGTTGGCCAGCACCAATGTGTACAGCCCGGCCGCCTGGTCAGGCAGGCCACTGTGCAGCCGCACGCCGTTGGCTTGGGCGTTCGCCGTCGTGGCCACCACGGCGGCGGGGTCGATGTCCAATGCAGCGACATGATCAGCGCCGTGCAGCGCCGCGGCGATGGCCAGAATGCCCGAGCCGCAGCCATAGTCGAGCACGCGCGGCCAGGCCTGTGCATGGCAGGCGATCCAGGCCAGGCACATGTGCGTGGTGGGGTGGGTGCCGGTGCCGAAGGCCAGGCCCGGGTCGAGGCGAATCACCTGCTGCGCCTGCGGCGGCGGCTCGTGCCAGCTCGGCACGATCCAGAAGCTGGGCGTGATGCTCACTGGCGAAAACTGCGCTTGCGTCAGGCGCACCCAGTCCTGTTCGGCCACGGCCTGCAGCGCCTGCACCTGCATCCCGGCCAGGCCGGGCTGGGCGACCAGCCAGGCGGCCGCGGCGGTGGCCTGGTCTTCGTGGTTGAACAAGGCGTTCAGCGTCGAGCGCTGCCAGCCGCTGCGCGGCGCCGGCATGCCGGGTTCGCCAAACAGCGCTTGCTCTGCCGCGGTGAGCGCGTCGGCGTCGGTCACCGACACGCTGAGCGCTTGCAGCGTGTCCATCAAGGCGTCGCCCACCGGCTCCACCAGCGCCTCGGGCACGCGCAGCACCAGTTCGAACAGCATCGCTCTAGCAGGCCACCCGCGTGCCGGCGCGTTCAGCGCTTGTGCTGGCTGAGCCAGCCTTCGAGGTAGTGGATGCTGGTGCCGCCCTCGATGAACTTGGCGTCGACCATCAACTCGCGGTGCAGCGGGATGTTGGTGTGGATGCCCTCGATCACGGTTTCAGACAGCGCCGTGCGCATGCGCGCCAGCGCTTGATCGCGCGTGTCGCCATGCACGATGATCTTGCCGATCATCGAGTCGTAGTTGGGCGGCACCATGTAGTTGGTGTAGGCGTGCGAGTCCACGCGAACGCCAGGCCCGCCCGGCGGGTGCCACATGGTGATGCGGCCCGGCGACGGCGTGAACTTGTACGCGTCTTCAGCGTTGATGCGGCATTCAATGGCATGGCCGCGCATCTGGATCTGGCGCTGCGTGAAGGGCAGCTTCTCGCCCGCGGCCACGCGGATCTGCATCTGCACAATGTCCACGCCCGTCACCAGCTCCGTCACCGGGTGCTCCACCTGCACGCGGGTGTTCATCTCGATGAAATAGAACTCGCCGTCTTCGTACAGGAACTCGAAAGTGCCGGCGCCGCGGTAGCCGATCTTCTTGCACGCCGCGGCGCAGCGGTCGCCGATCTTCTCGATCACGCGCCGCGCGATACCTGGCGCAGGCGCTTCTTCAATGATCTTCTGGTGGCGCCGCTGCATCGAGCAGTCGCGCTCACCCAGCCACACGGCATTGCGGTGTTCGTCAGCCAAGATCTGGATTTCCACGTGGCGCGGGTGTTCCAGAAACTTTTCCAGGTAGACATCGGGGTTGCCAAAAGCCGCGCCGGCCTCGGCGCGGGTGGTTTGCACCGCATGCAGCAGGGCCGCTTCGGTGTGCACCACGCGCATGCCGCGCCCGCCGCCGCCGCCCGAGGCTTTGACGATCACCGGGTAGCCCACCGCGCGCGCCATCTTCACGACTTCCTTGCCGTCTTCGGG